>JAQBXT010000017.1 GCA_027624175.1 Pseudomonadota bacterium
GCGAGGTGGTGGTGTGCGAGCGCTCGGCCGAGGGCATGGGCGCGAGCCTTGCCTGCGCGGTGCGCGCTGCGGGCGCGGCCGACGGCTACCTGGTGGCGCTCGCCGACATGCCGTTCGTGCGCCCGAGCACCATCGCCGCGGTGCGCGACGCGCTGTCGCAGGGCGCGGCGCTGGCGGCGCCGTACTTTCGCGCGCGCCGCGGGCATCCGGTGGGTTTTGCCGGCAGTTTTCGCGAGGCGTTGCAGGACCTCGCGGGCGACGAGGGCGCGAAGCGCCTGGTGGATGCGCATGCCGCGCAACTGGTCAAGGTCCCGGTGGGCGACCCGGGCGCGATCCGCGATATCGACAAGCCGGCGGACCTCGCGCCGCCGCTCGTAGTGTAGGCGGCGTAGGCAAGGCGCCTTCGGTTGCACTCGCGGCACTACTGCGAGAGGATAAATCACAGCGTGGAAACCGCGCAGCGCGGTGTGCTGTTCGTGGACGTTGCCGACAGCACCAGTATCTACGAGTTGCTCGGCGACACGCGGGCGCTGGCCCTCATCAATACCCTGTTCGGACTCCTGGATAAAACCTCGGCGCGCCATGGCGGCACCGTGGTGAAGAAGCTGGGCGATGGCATGGTGTGCGCTTTTCCGGATCCCAACGCCACGTTCCACGCGGCCTGCGACATGCAGGTGGCGGCTGCGGCCGCTCACCCGGCACGCGCGCCGGACCGCCTGACCATCAAGATCGGTTTCACGTTCGGCCCGGTGGTGCTGTCCGAGGGTGACGTGTTCGGCGACACCGTCAACGTGTGTGCGCGCCTGGTGGCGCTGGCCAACAGCGAGCAGGCGATCACCACGCAGCAGACCGTGGACGCACTGGAGCCGGGCCTGCGCGCGCGTTGCCGGCAGCTGTTCCCGATCCGGGTACGCGGCCGCCACGAGGAAATCATCGCCTGCAACGTGCTCTGGCGCGCCGACCCGGATGCCACCGAGAGCAACCTGACGAGCGCCACGCTGACGCGCGGCAAGGAGACCGTGCTGAAGATCACCTACCAGGGGGAGCTGCACGTGGTGCGCTCGGGCGGCGCCGGCGCGCGCATCGGCCGCGACAAGGAGAACGACGTGGTGATCGAGAGCCACTTCGCGTCCCGCGTGCACGCCCGGCTGACCTGGCGCGAGGGGCATTTCGTGCTGCAGGACCAGTCCTCCAACGGCATCTACCTGCTGGCGGACGGCAACAGCGCCGAGATCCTGCTGCGGCGCGAGGAGGCCGTGCTGAGCGATCGCGGCTGGATCGGGCTGGGCAACAGCGCCGCGCGCCACGGCGATCACACCCTGCGCTACCGGATCGAGCCCGAGGGCGACTGAGCGGGGCGGGCAGGGCCGGTCCTGTAAAATCGCGCTCTTCCCGCCCAGGCTCACCATGTCCGCCTCCGACCTCCTCGCCCGCACCGACCCCGAACTCTGGGACGCCATCAGCCTGGAGAACCGCCGCCAGGAGGACCATGTCGAGCTGATCGCCTCCGAGAATTACGTCAGTCCCGCGGTGCTCGCGGCGCAGGGGTCGCTGCTCACCAACAAGTACGCCGAGGGCTACCCCGGCAAGCGCTACTACGGCGGCTGCGAATACGTGGACCTCGCGGAGACGCTGGCCATCGAGCGCGCGAAGAAACTGTTCGGCGCGGACTGGGCCAACGTGCAGCCGCACTCGGGCTCGCAGGCCAACCAGTCCGTCTATGTCACGGTGCTCAAACCGGGCGACAAGGTGCTCGGCATGTCGCTGGCGCACGGCGGGCACCTGACGCACGGCTCGCCGGTGAACCTGTCGGGGAAGCTCTACAACTTCGTGTCTTATGGACTGAACGCGAAGGAAGAGATCGACTACGACGCGGCCGAGCGCCTCGCGCTCGAGCACCGGCCGAAACTCATCGTCACCGGCGCTTCGGCCTACTCGCTCACCATCGACTGGAAGCGCTTTCACGCCATTGCCGACCAGTGCGGCGCGCTGCTGATGGCCGACATCGCGCACACTGCCGGCCTGGTCGCGGTCGGGCTTTATCCCTCGCCCATCGGCGTTGCGCACTACGTCACCAGCACCACGCACAAGACGCTGCGCGGCCCGCGCGGCGGTCTGGTGCTCGGCATGGGGGAACTGGGAAAGGGAATCAACTCCGCCATTTTTCCCGGTATCCAGGGCGGGCCGCTGATGCACGTGATCGCTGCCAAGGCGGTGGCCTTCGGCGAGGCGCTCAGGCCCGAGTTCAAGGTTTATCAGCAACAGGTGCTGGACAACGCCAAGGTCATGGCGCGCGTGCTGATGGCGCGCGGCGTGCGCATCGTGTCCGGACGCACCGAGTCGCACATGATGCTGCTCGACCTGCAGGGCAAGAACATCACCGGCAAGGAAGCGGAGGCCGCGTTGGGCCGCGCGCACATCACGGTGAACAAGAACGCCGTGCCGAACGACCCGGAAAAGCCGACGGTCACCTCGGGCGTGCGCATCGGCACGCCCGCCATGACCACGCGCGGCTTTCGCACCGGCGAGGCGGAACTGCTCGCCGGGCTGGTCGCCGACGTGCTGGAGCGGCCGCGTGACGACGCGAATCTGCGGCGCGTTTCGCTCGAAGTGCAGGCGTTGTGCGCGCGTTTTCCGGTCTACGCGTAGGGTAAGGCGCCATGCGCTGCCCTTTCTGCAGCAACGAGGACACCCAGGTGCTCGATACGCGCGCGAGCCTCGAGGCGAGTTCCATTCGTCGCCGGCGCAAGTGCCCGGCCTGCAACAAGCGCTTCACCACCTACGAGCACGTGGACCTGAAGATGCCGCGCCTGGTGAAGAAGGACGGCAGCCGCACCGAGTTCGCGCGCGACAAGCTGGTCGGCAGCATGATGCTCGCGCTCAGGAAGCGCCCGGTGGCCACCGAAGCGCTGGAGGGCGCGGTGGCGCGGATCGAGGAGAAACTGCGCTCGCTGGGCGAGCGCGAGGTGAAAACCAGCCGCGTCGGCGACCTGGTGATGCGCGAGCTGGCCAAGCTCGACAAGATCGCCTACATCCGCTTCGCCTCGGTGTACCGCAGTTTCGAGTCGCCGGAGGATTTCCGCGAGGCGGTGCAGGAAGTGAAAAGCAAGAAGCGCAGGAAGTGAGCGCTTTTTCCGCGTTCGACCAGGCGATGATGCAACGCGCGCTGGCGCTGGCGGAGAAGGGGTTGTACACCGCGACGCCCAATCCGCGGGTGGGGTGCGTTCTTGTCAAAGGCGAGAAAGTCGTCGGCGAAGGCTGGCACGAGAAGGTCGGCGGGCCGCATGCGGAGGCGCGGGCGTTGGTGCAGGCGAGCGCCGGGGCCAAGGGCGCGACTGCCTACATCACTCTGGAACCCTGCAACCATTACGGCAAAACGCCGCCTTGCGCTGAGGCGGTGATCAAGGCGGGGTTACTGCGCGTGGTGGCCGCGATGCGCGATCCGAATCCTCAGTCCAAGAAGGGCGGCGACGCGATATCTGCCGCCGGCATTGCCTTCGAGTCTGGATTGATGGAGGAGGAGGCGCGCGAGCTGAACATCGGCTTCGTGTCGCGCATGACGCGCGGGCGGCCTTGGGTGCGCATGAAGATCGCGGCGTCGCTCGATGGGCGCACGGCGCTGGCGAACGGCAAGTCGCAGTGGATTACGGGGGCGGAGGCGAGGAAGGATGGCCATCGCTGGCGCGCGCGGGCATGTGCCATCGCCACTGGCGCGGGCACCGTGAGGGCGGACGATCCGCGGCTGACGGTGCGCGACGTCGAGACGCCGCGCCAGCCGCTGCGCGTGGTGATCGACAGCCATGTGGAGACGCCGCCGCAAGCGCGGGTGCTGCAAGGGGAAAAAGCCCTGGTATTCGCGGCGGTAAGCGGCAAGAATCTGCCGAATGCGGAAATCGTGGTGTTGCCCGATGCGGGCGGGAAGGTGGACTTGAAGAAAATGCTCGAGGAACTCGCGCGCCGCGGCGTGAACGAATTGCACGTCGAAGGCGGGTTCAAGCTGAACGGTTCTCTGGTGCGCGCGGGCTGCGTGGATGAGTTCCTGATCTATCTGAATCCCAGTTTGTTGGGCGATTCGGCGCAGGGCATGGTCAACCTGCAGGAAATGACCGGCCTGGATCAGCGCATCGCGCTCAAGCTGCGCTCGGTCGACCGGATCGGCGATGATCTGCGTCTTGTTGCGAGGCTCGCCTGATGTTCACTGGAATTATTGCGGCAGTCGGAAAGATCGTCAGCGTGAAGCCCTTCGTGGTGGATGCTGGCAAGCTTTCGCTTGCGGATGTGAGGGTGGGCGACTCGATCTGCGTGCAGGGGGCCTGCCTCACGGTGACGAAGAAGCGCGGCCGGCGGCTGTCCTTCGACGTCTCGCACGAGACGATCGAGTGCACTGCAGGGCTCGATCGCCCCGGTGCGGTGAACCTGGAGAAGGCGATGCGCTTGTCCGATCGTCTTGGCGGACACATGGTGAGCGGGCACGTGGACGGCGTGGGCCTGATGCTGCAGGCGAAGGGAAGCGTCTACACCTTCCGGGCGCCTAAGGCGGTGTCGCGCTACGTGGCACCCAAGGGGTCGATCTGCATCGACGGGGTGAGCCTTACGGTCAATCGCGTGCGTGGGGCGGAGTTCCAGGTCAACCTGATCCCGCACACGCTGAAGGTGACGACGCTTTCGCGGCTCAAGCCGGGGTCCGAGGTGAACATGGAGGCGGATATGGTTGCCCGGTACGTTGAGGGATTCTCGAAGTCCGCTTAGGCGGTGCGGCGGTAGCGTCCTCGGGATCTGGTGGTATCTGGATTTGTGATCCTGGATTTAGGTACCTATCGGCGTAAACAAGCTCCTATCATTGGGAGCATGTTTCTAGCGGTGCATGATTTTTCGGGCGGTGACTTGCCGCCTAATCACTGGTTAGATTCACTATGAAATGACACGCGTAGTACCTCTGGGTGCCGGCGCTAGCTTTGGAAGCCTTGACGCGTCGCCAACCGTACCGCCGCTCGGAGTTGGATTGTTCGACGCACTAGCTTCACGAACCGGTTTGGCCGCAAGCCTACCCGACAAATTGAAAGACGCGTTTCGGGCAAGCTTTGAAGCAGGAATGGCGGCGTACTATGAGTACGCTGATGGGGATGTGATGCGTTTCCAGAGAGAGCTCGCGCATTACATGGCCGAGTTTGTGCCGGGCCGAGGTAACGCCTATGTGCGACTTGTTGAGGAACTAGGCCTCAGCCGCTGCATTCTATGTACCTTGAACTACGATCTACTGATTGAATTGTCGGCGTCGCGTCTCGGGCACAACACGGCTTATACATCAGCACATAGCCCGGGCTTTTTACGGCTCCTCAAGCCCCACGGTTCATGCAATTTCTGGCCGCACATGCCTGGGATCACAATCAGCAACTCCACTTTTAAACGCAGCGGCCGCGCTGACATCCAAGCCCCGATTCGACCGTTATCGCAGCAAGAGACCATAAACAAGTGCGTTACGGAAGACAGTGTGGCTCCTGCGATCGCAATGTACGCGGAAGGGAAACCGGTCAAGATCAGCCCGGACTATGTGGAGGAGCAGCAGCGCATGTGGGGACAAGCCATCGCGGAAGCTTCGAGGGTATGTGTCGCTGGAGCACATATTCACCCGCCAGATTCACACATCTGGACACCGCTGTCTAAGACCAAAGCTGCTTTGTTCTATTTTGGTCTGGCGGCTGACCGAGAATCATTTGGTGCGTGGCAAGAAATATCGAAGAAGCGCAATGCATTTTTTGTCGAGGCCGACTTCGCGGCTGCTGTGCCTGGGATATCTCGGAGAATGATGTGAATCTAAGCTGTCAATGCATTGGACGCGTTTTTCGCCGCGCCAGTGATTTCGGGCGTTAGATCGGTCCAACTGCATGCGCATTGAGTGTCTGCATGGCAGTCGTCTCCCCTACAGCTTGGCAAGAATCTGGTCAAGGACATGCATATGTTTAAACGGCAGTGCTGGTGGATCACAGGCGCATCGTCAGGAATCGGGGAAGGTCTTGCACGGGCGCTGGCTGCCCGGGGCGCAATCCTCATCCTTTCCGGACGGAATGTCACCGCACTCGAAGCTGTGGCACGGGACTGCGCTGAAGCGCTCGTACTGCCGTTCGAAGCGACCGATTTTCAGGCGATTCCAGGGATCGCAGAGCGGGCATGGTCGTGGAAAGGCCGCGTCGACGGGCTGGTAAACAATGCGGGCGTCTCACAACGCTCGCTCGCAATCGAAACCGCATTCGCGGTGTACGAGAAGATGATCGCGGTTGACCTGCTGGCCCCGATCGCGCTGACGCAGGCGCTCCTCCCCAAAATGGTGAAAGCCGGAGGTGGCAGGATCGTCGCGATTTCGAGTGTGGCCGGAATCGCCGGCATTCCGGCGCGCTCCGCGTACTCCGCGGCCAAACACGGCGTGATCGGTTATCACGACGCGGTGCGCGCCGAAAACGAGCACCTCGGCATCCAGGTCCACGTCATTGCGCCCGGATCGGTCAGGACCAACGTATCGAGAAACGCGCTCACCGCCGACGGCTCGAAGCGCGGTGTGAGCGATGCGGCGATCGACAATGGCCTGCCGCCGGAGGAAGTGGCGAAATCGATTCTGGCAGCCATCGAATCAGGCAAGCGCGAGCTCATTCTGGCGAAACCGGCGGAGTACGACATCGCCGTCCTGCGCCGGAAGGACCCCGAGGCGCTGTTCGACCGCATGTCGGCCATGGTCCGGGAGGGATATGCCAAGAAACTGGCCGCGGACAAGACTAAAGCCTGAACTGACTCACCCCCGACGCTCGAGCACCACGGCGAGCTCGGCAATCCCCGCTGGATGTGTGGTGCGCGGATAAGGCGGCTTCGGCCACGCCCAGCTTGGCTCTGGAAACAGCGCGCGCATCGCGTTGACGTCGCAGTGGTAGGGCGGGCCCTGGATATTGCCTTCCGCAGCGCCCTCCCGCAGCCACTGCATGAATAGCGCAAACAGCTTCCCGCCCGGCGCTATCCAGCGGTGCAACCGGTCGGCGTACTCGCGCCACTGGTCCGGATACAGCGCACACAGGCAGGTCTGTTCATAGATCGCATCGAACGCGCGATCCGGCTGCCACGCGAGCACATCGGCCTGAACGAGCGTTGCATCAACGTCCGCCTTCTCGAGTCTCCGGTGCGCTCGCCCAATCGCCTCATCGGCATAGTCCAGCCCCGTCACCTCGAATCCCGCCAGCGCCAGGTCGATGACTTCGTACCCCGACCCGCACCCCGGCACCAGGATCCGGCAGGGCTTCAACACTCCAGACCGAAGCCAAGCCGCGAGCTGCGGGCTCGACGCGCCCCGGTCCCAGGGCGTATTCCCCTCGGCGAAGCGCTGCTCCCAGAATTCCTTCGTCGGTCCGGTCATGGTGATCTGCGAAACTTATGTCCTCGCGCACGTTCCGCAGATTCCGGTCGCGCGAGAACCATGAGCGTGCAGCGGGCCGTTGAGTTGTCCTATCCTTTTCTCGCCACGTACTTCACGCCTTCGATGCCGTGGAAGTCAGCATCCTGCGTCCAGAAGGTGGCGCCAAGGGTGTGAGCAGTCGTGAGCATGATGCTGTCGGCCATCGGCAGGCGGTGCTCGATGCTCGCCTTCGGGGCGCAGAGCGCAATTGCCGCCGTCAGATCGACGATCTGCCCCTGCTGCATCAGCGCCACTGCCTGCAAGGCCGGTCCCTCGCCGCGCTGTTGCAGGACGCGCTTGAACACCTCGTACAGGCTCAACGTCGGGACCAGCAGGTCGCGCGTGGCCTCGACTGCCGGAGCGAAAAACGCGGCGTTGCGGCCGTCGGCGAAATACTCCAGCCAGCCGGAAGAATCGACCACGTTCACGCGCGGTCATCCTCGCGCTGCACGTCGGTAGCCACGCCCTTGAGGAACCCCCGCATTTTCTTCATCGGCCGCTGTGGAATCAGCTCGATGCGGTTTTCATACACGATGGCCTGGACCTTCTGCCCCGGGGCGAGCTTGAGCGAATCGCGGATCTCCTTGGGAATGACAACCTGGAACTTGGGGGAAATCGTGACGGTATCCATGGCCTTCCTATCGATCAAACAATCGTATGACGATTATCGTATCGATCCGGTAGCGGGTCAAGCGAGCGGCGGGAACAATTCCTATATCCTCGCGCGCTCGTTCCGCAGATGAAACCGCGCATAGACTTTGATCCCGCGCTCCCGGTCAGCCAGAAACGGGAGGAGATCGCGCGCGCGGTCGCCGCGCACCCGGTGGTCATCGTCTGCGGCGAGACCGGCTCGGGCAAGACCACGCAGATCCCCAAGATCCTCCTCGAGATGGGCCGGGGCGAAAAAAAATACATCGGCCACACGCAGCCGCGCCGCATCGCCGCGCGCTCGGTGGCCGCGAGGATCGCCGAGGAGTTGAAGGTCGAACTGGGCGGCGTGGTGGGCTACAAGGTGCGCTTCACCGACAGGGTCGGGCCGCGCACGCAGATCAAGCTGATGACCGACGGCATCCTGCTCGCCGAAACGCAGGGTGATCCCGACCTGCGCGCCTACGACACCATCATCCTGGACGAGGCGCACGAGCGCAGCCTCAACATCGATTTCCTGCTCGGCTACCTCAAGCGCCTCCTGCCCAGGCGTCCGGACCTGAAGGTCATCGTCACCTCGGCCACCATCGACGCCGAGCGTTTCTCGAAGCACCTCGACGGCGCGCCGGTGATCGAGGTCTCGGGACGCCTGTACCCGGTGGAAGTGCGCTACCGCCCGGTGGGCGGCGACGAGGAGGACACCACGCGCGACGAGGAGGAGCAGGCGCTCGCCGACGCGGTGCAGGAACTGTTTCGCGAAGGCCCGGGCGACGTGCTGGTGTTTCTCCCCGGCGAGCGCGAAATCCGCGACGCCACCGCCGTGCTGGCGAAGGCGAATCTGAAGGGCGCCGAGATCCTGCCGCTCTACGGCCGCCTGTCGGTGGCGGACCAGGACCGCGTGTTCCACCCCGCCGGCGCCCGCCGCGTGGTGCTCGCCACCAACGTGGCCGAAACCTCGCTCACGGTGCCGCGCATCCGCTACGTGGTGGACGCGGGGCAGGCGCGCGTCAAGCGCTACTCGTATCGCAACAAGGTGGAGCAGCTGCGCGTGGAGAACATCTCGCAGGCGGCGGCGCAGCAAAGAGCCGGGCGCTGCGGCCGCGTGGCCGACGGCATCTGCATCCGCCTGTACAGCGAGGACGAATTCAAGCTGCGCCCCGCGTACACCGACCCGGAAGTGCTGCGCGCCTCGCTCGCCGCGGTGATCCTGCGTGCGCTTTCCCTGAACCTGGGCAAGGTCGAAGATTTCCCGTTTCTCGATGCGCCGAACTCACGCGCCATCGCCGACGGCTACGGCCTGCTCGCCGAGCTGGGCGCGGTGGACGACGACAACGCGCTGACCGACGTGGGGCGCGAGCTCGCCCGGCTGCCCCTCGACCCGCGCGTGGGCCGCATGCTGATCGCCGCGCGCGCCGAAGGCTGCCTGGAGCAATTGCTGGTGATCGCGGCGGCGCTCTCGGTGCAGGACCCGCGCGAGCGGCCGCTGGCCAGGCAAAGCGCGGCGGACGAGCACCACGCGCGCTTCGCCGACGAGCGTTCGGATTTCCTCGCGCTGTTGAAACTGTGGAAGTTGCAGGACGAGCAGGGCCTGCGGCGCATCTGCCGCGACAATTTCCTCTCCACCCCGCGCATGCGCGAGTGGCGCGACGTGCACACTCAGCTGCAAACCGCGGTGGACGAGCTCGAGTGGAAGCACTCGAGCGCCCGGATGGACAAGCCCGATGGCTACCGCGCCATCCACCGCGCGCTGATCGCCGGGCTGCTCGGCAACGTCGGCATGAAGGACAAGACCGACAACAACCACACCGGGGCGCGCGGCATCAAGTTCTGGGTGCACCCAGGCTCGGGCACGAAAAAGCCCGGCCAGTGGGTGATCGCGGCGGAACTGGTCGAAACGACGCGCCTGTTTGCGCGCACCGTGGCGACGATCGAGCCGCAGTGGCTGGAGGAACTGGGTGCGCACCTGCTCAAGCGCCACCGCGACAACCCGCACTGGGAGAAGATGCGCGCGCAGGTGGTGGCGCTCGAGCGCGGCACGTTGTACGGCCTGCCGCTGTATACCAGCCGGCGCGTGCATTACGGGCCGCTCGACCCCGGGCTCTCGCGCGGGATCTTCATCCGCTCGGCGCTGGTGGAAGGCGAATTCGACACCAAGGCGCCGTTTTTCGCCCACAACCGGCGCCTGGTGGCGGAGATCGAGCGCATGGAGCACAAGTCGCGCCGCCCGGACATCCTGGTGGACGACGAGCTGATCCACGCCTTCTACGAGGAGCGTGTGCCTGAGGGCATCCACAACGGCGCCGATTTCGAAACATGGCGCAAGGAGGCCGAGCGCGAGCACCCGAAGCTGCTGCACCTCAAGCGCGATGACCTGATGCGCCACGAGGCGGCGGGCATCACCACCGACAATTTCCCGCACGAGTTCAGGCTCGGCGCCAACGCCGTCAAGCTCGAATACCACTTCGATCCGCGCTCGCCGCGCGACGGCGTGACGATGACCGTGCCGGTGGCGCTGCTCAACCAGGTGCCGGCGGCGCGCTGCGAATGGCTGGTGCCGGGGTTGCTGAAGGAAAAGGTCCGTGCGCTGACGAAATCGATGCCGCAGCACCTGCGCCACAAGCTCGGGCCGCTGGAGGACTTCGCCGAGGAATTCGCGGCACGCGCCGCGCGGGCGGACACGCCGCTCGCGCAGGCGCTCGCGCGCCACATGCGCACGGAACTCAACCTCGACGTGCCGCTCGACGCCTTCCGCCCCGATTCGGCGCCGCCGCACCTGCACATGAACTTCCTCGTCATCGACGAGCACGGCCGGCAGCTGGGCATTGGCCGCAACCTCGCCGAGTTGAAGCGCGAGCTGGGCGCACACACCTCGTCGGTCCTGCAGCAGGAGGCGCCGGTGGGCGAGGGCGAGCGCTTCACCGGCTGGGCCATGGGCGAGCTCGCCGAGATGATGGAGATCGAGCGCGGCGGGCAGACCCTGGTGGGCTATCCGGCGCTGGTGGATGGCGGCGACGCGGTGACCCTGCAAGTGTTCGACGCGCCGGAAAAGGCACGCGAGCTGCATCAGTCTGGGGTGCGCCGGCTGCTGGCCATCGCCTTCAAGGACCGCGTGCGCGACCTGGAGCGGAGCTGGGCCAGGGACGTGGTCCTTGGCCCGGTGAAGGAGGATCTGGTCGCCGCGGCGCTCGACCGGGCGTTCCTCGGCGAATCGCTGCCGATGACGCAAGGGGATTTTGCGCGACGCGTGGAGGAGGGCCGTTCGCGCTTCATGCTCGTCGCGCAGGAAGTGGCACGCACCGCGGCGGCGATTCTTGCCGCGCATGCCGACCTGAAGAAGAAGCTCGCGCCCGCGGCAAAGTCGTTTGCGCAGGCGGCCCAGGACATCGAGCAGCAGCTCGCGCGGCTGCTGGGCAGCGGATGGCTGGCAAACACGCCCTGGGCGCGGCTGCAGCACTTCCCGCGCTACCTGAAAGCGGCCGAAGCGCGCCTGGAGAAGCTGCGCACCGACCCGGCGCGCGACGCGCGCCTGATGACCGACCTGCAGCCGCTGCTCGCCGCCTGGCTGCGCGCGCCGCGACCGCTCGATGCAGAGCAGGCGCAGTTCGGCTGGCTGCTCGAGGAGCTCCGGGTGTCGCTGTTCGCGCAGCAGCTCAAGACGCCCGTGCCGGTGTCCGCCAAGCGCCTGGCGAAACTGTGGCAAAGTATCCGCCGATGAACACGATCCCGAACTCGCTCGCCTACGCGCTCGCCAACGTCCTGCATCCGCGCATGATCTGGCTGATGGTCTGGCCGCTGGTCATCGCGCTCGGCCTGTGGGGGACGCTGGCGATCGTGTTCTGGGCGCAGATCGCGCTCGCCATCGCCGAGTGGATGCAGAGCGGCCTGGCGTACCTGCCCTTCATCTCGGACTGGGACTTCGCGACGGCGACGCTGTTCGCGGCGAAGCTCCTCATCCTCGTGATGCTGGTGCCGCTCATCCAGCTCACCGCGCTCCTCATCCTGTCGATTGCCGGCATGCCGTCGATGGTCGAGCACGTGGCGAGCCGCAGCTCTCCGGGCCTGCAGCGCCGCAACGGCGGCAGCCTCGCGGGCAGCGTCTGGAATTCGAGCGTCGGGTTGCTCGGCCTCATCGGCCTGGGTCTGGTCTCGATCCCGTTCTGGATCTTCCCGCCGCTCTGGCCGCTGATCCCGATCGCCATCCTCGGCTGGGTCAACCAGCGCGTGCTGCGCTACGACGCGCTCGCCGAGCACGCCGACGCCGGCGAGATGCGGCAGGTGTTTGCCGCCAACAGCGGCGGGCTCTACCTGATGGGGCTGATTCTGGCGCTCGCGGCGTACATCCCGATCCTCGGCTTTTTCGCGCCGGTGCTCCTCGGCCTGAGCTTCATCCATTACCTGCTTGCCGCGCTGCAGGCGCGGCGCGAGGCGCCGGTCGAGGCCAGGGCGCTGTGACCGGATTCGGCGCCTTCGTCTTCGGCGACGAGATCCTCGTCGGCAAGCGCCAGGACAAGCATTTCCCGTGGCTCATCGAGGCGCTGGGAAAACGCGGCCTGCGCCTCGCCTGGTGCGAGCACCTGGGCGACGAGCCGGCGCGCGTCACGCAGGCGCTCGAGCGCACCTTTGCCACCGAGGACATCGTGTTCTGCTTCGGCGGCATTGGCGCGACGCCCGACGACCATACGCGCCAGTGCGCCGCCGAAGCGCTCGGCGTCGGTCTGGCGCTGCATGCGGACGCGGAAAGCGAAATCCGCGGCCGCTTCGGCGCGGACACCAACCCGCAGCGCCTGAAGATGGGCGAATTCCCGGTCGGCGCGGAAATCGTTCCCAATCCGTTCAACCGCATTCCGGGCTTCGCGCTCGCCCACCATTACTTCGTGCCCGGCTTTCCGCAGATGGCCTGGCCGATGATCGAGTGGGTGCTCGAGCAGAAATACCGGCACCTGTTCGACTCGCAGCGCTGGGCGGAGGGCTCGGTGCTGGTGTACGAGCTGCCCGAATCGGCCGTGGCGCCGCTCATGGAGGAGCTGAACCGGACCTTCCCGGGCCTCAAGGCCTTCAGCCTGCCGAGCATGGGCGAGGGCGGCGCGCGCCGGCACATCGAGCTCGGGGTGCGGGGCGCGCCCGCCGAGATCAGTCCGGCGATGGAGCGGCTGCGCACGGGCGTGGCGCAACTGGGCGGCCGCCTGGACATTCCAAATAGCTGATTTCTCCCGTATAATCCGCGCCTTTTCGCGGTTCACGGGGTTTCCAAAATGGTGGTGATTCGACTGGCGCGCGGCGGCGCGAACAAGCGTCCTTTTTTCAGCATGGTGGTGGCGGACTCGCGCCGTGCGGTGAAGGGCAAATTCATCGAGCGCGTCGGCTTCTACGACCCGAAGGCCCCCGAGGGCCGCGAGTCGCTGCGCGTGAATGTGGAGCGGCTCAAGCACTGGCAGGGCAAGGGCGCGCAGCTCTCGCCCACCGTGAAGCGGCTCGTGAAGCAGTTTGGCAAGAAGGCCGCCTGATCTGATCGAGCTGGGCCGCGTCGCCGGGTCCTACGGCGTGCGCGGCTGGATCAAGGTGGCGCCGCAGCGCGGCGTGGCGGAGGCGCTGGTGGCGGCGAAGGAATGGTGGCTCGGCGAGGAACTGCGCCGGGTGGACGAGGCGAAGGTGCACAGCGCCAAGGTGGTGGCCAAGCTCGCCGGGGTCGAAACCCGCGAACAGGCACTGGCGCTGAAGGGCACGACGATCTCGGTGCCGCGCGCGGCGCTGCCGGATGCGAATGACGGGCGCTACTACCTCTCCGACCTGGTCGGCCTGGAAGTGGTGAACGGGCAGGGCGAGAAGCTGGGCGTGGTGCGGCAGTGGTTCACGCACGGCCCGCAGGATGTGATGGAAATTGCCGGCGACCGGACGCGCTTGCTGCCCTGGGTGCCGGCGGTGGTGAAGCAGGTGGACCTCGAAGCGAAGCGCATCGAGGTGGAATGGGAGGCGGACTGGTGATCCGCTTCGACGTGGTGACGCTGTTCCCGGAGATGTTCGCGGCGCTGACGCACAGCGGCATCACGAGAAAGGCGCTGGAGGCAGGGTTGTGGCGCCTGCAGACCTGGAATCCGCGGGATTTCACCACGGACAACTACCGGACGGTGGATGACCGTCCCTACGGCGGCGGGCCCGGCATGGTGATGCTGGCCGAGCCGCTGGAGCAGGCGCTGGACGCGGCGCAGTCGGAAGGCGGAGGCAGGGTGATCTACCTCTCGCCGCAGGGACGCAGGCTCGATCACGACAAAGTGATGGAGCTGGCGGGCAGGCAGGCGCTGACGCTGTTGTGCGGCCGCTACGAAGGCGTGGATGAGCGGCTGATCCGGCGCCGCGTGGACGAAGAGCTGTCGCTCGGGGATTTCGTGCTCTCCGGCGGCGAGCTGGCGGCGATGGCGGTGATGGACGCGGTGGTGCGGCAGTTGCCCGGGGCGCTGGGCGACGGGCAGTCGGCGCTCGAGGAGTCGTTCGCCGCGGGGTTGCTGGACTGCCCGCAGTACACGCGGCCCGAGACGTACGCGGGCGAGGGCATTCCGGAGGTGCTGCTGTCGGGGCACCACGAGCAGATCCGGCGCTGGCGGTTGCAGCAGGCGCTGGGCAGGACCTGGCTGAGGCGGCCGGACCTGCTTGCCGCGAGGCGGATGAGCGACGAAGAATCGAAACTGCTTGAAGCGTTCAAGCAGGACATGCAGAGCGGAGCGCAAAAATGAACTTGATCGAGAAACTCGAGCAGGAAGAAATCAAGCGGCTGGCGAAGAACGTGCCCGATTTCTCCCCCGGCGACACCGTGATCGTCAACGTCACCGTGGTCGAGGGCGAGCGCAAGCGCGCCCAGGCCTTCGAGGGCGTGGTGATCGCCAAGCGCAACCGCGGCATCGGCTCGTCCTTCACCGTGCGCAAGATCAGCTCCGGCGAAGGCGTGGAACGCACCTTCCAGACCTATTCGCCGCTCATCGCCTCGGTCGAAGTGAAGAGGAAGGGCGATGTGCGCCGCGCCAAGCTGTATTACCTGCGCCAGCGCTCGGGCAAGTCCGCGCGCATCCGCGAAAAGATCGTCGCGGCCAGGACAGAAAACGGCGCGGAAGAGTAATTGACGCAGTAGGGGACAGACCTGAAGGTCTGTCCCCGGTGCATAATCCCGTTATGCGCAGAGAAAGTACCGCCATCAGCCCGGTCGCCGACATCGTCGGCGACCTGCGCGCGGGCAAGATGGTCGTTCTGGTGGACGACGAGGACCGCGAGAACGAGGGCGACCTGGTGTTCGCGGCCGAATTCGTCACCGCCGAGAAGATCAACTTCCTCGCCCGGCACGGCCGCGGCCTGATCTGCATGCCGATCACCGAGCCGCACGCGCTCAGGCTGGGCCTGCGGCCGATGGTGGAGCAGAACCGTTCGCGCCACGGCACCAATTTCACTGTCTCGATCGAGGCCGCCGAAGGCATCGCCACCGGAATTTCCGCCGCCGACCGCGCCCTCACCATCAAGGTGGCCTCGGCGCAGAACGCGCGCGCCGAAGACATCGTGCAGCCCGGCCACGTGTTCCCGCTGGTCGCGCAAACGGGCGGGGTGCTGGTGCGTGCCGGGCATACCGAGGCCTGCTGCGATCTCGCGCGCCTCGCGGGGCTCGCCCCCGCGGCGGTGCTGTGCGAAATCATGAAGGACGACGGCACCATGGCGCGGCTGCCCGACCTGCTGGAATTCAGCGCGCTGCACGGATTGAAGATCGGCACCATCGCCGACCTGATCGAATACCGCAGCCGCAACGAATCTCTGGTGCGGCGCAACTTCGAGCGCGACATCGACACGACGTGGGGGCGCTTCCGCCTGGTTTCCTATCACGACCTGCCGACGCGCTCCACGCACCTCGCGCTGGTCGCCGGCCAGCCGCGCGCCGAGGCCGAAACGCTGGTGCGCGTGCACGAGCCGCTGTCGGTGGTGGATCTGCTCGACAGCGGCCCGGGCACGCACTCCTGGGGCGTGGGCGAGGCGCTGGGCGAGATCGTGCGCGCCGGCACCGGGGTGATGGTGCTGCTCAATTGCAGCGAGACTTCGGCGGCGCTGGACGCGCGCCTCGCCGAGACGCGGCAGGAGCGGCGCGAGCGCCAGGGCCGCAGCATGGACCTGCGCACCTACGGCATCGGCGCGCAGATCCTGCGCGACCTGGGCGTCGGCCGCATGCGGCTGATGGCCGCGCCGCGCAAGATGCCGAGCATGGCGGGCTTCGGCCTCGAGGTCACCGGCTACGTCGAGTCGCCGGGGCGCTAGGCCATGCGCCTCGGCATCGTGGCGAGCCGGTTCAACGAAGAACTCTGCTCCAAGCTCCTGCAGCGCGCCCAGGCCGAGGCGGCGAAGCTCGGCGTGCAGGACATCGCCGTGGAGCAGGTGCCCGGGGCGCTCGAAATACCGCTCGCACTGCAGTGGATGGTGCAATCCGGCAAGTTCGATTGCCTCGCCGCCGTCGGCTGCGTGATCCGCGGCGACACCTATCATTTCGAGATCGTGGCGAACGAATCGGCGCGCGGCGTGATGGACGTGGCGCTTGAATCCGGCATCCCGGTCGCCAACGGCATCCTCACCACCGATACCGAAGCGCAGGCCGAGGCGCGCCTGGACAAGGGGGCCGAGGCGGTGCGCACGGCCGTGGAAATGGCGCGCCTGCGGGCGAAAATCACCGCGGCGTCCAAATGAAGACCGCGCGGCACCGCTCGCGCGAGGCCGCCCTGCAGGCGCTCTACGCCTGGCAGCTCGCCGGCGGCGATGCGCTCGACAAGCTGAAGTCCCTCGACGACGACGGGCGCAGCGACCTCGCCCTCGCGCAGCGCATCGTGCGCGGCGTGTTCGAGCGCAGCGACGAACTGGAGGCGTTGATCACGCCTTGCCTGGACCGCGCGTTCGGGCGCCTCTCGCCGGTGGAACGGGCGATCCTGTACATCGGCGCCTTCGAACTGGTGGCGCATCCGGAAACGCCGTTCAAGGTGGTGATCAACGAGGCGATCGAGCTGGGCAAGAGTTTCGGCGGCAGCGGCGGCCACCGCTTCGTCAACGGCGTGCTGGAGAAGCTCGCCGGGATCCTGCGGCCGCAGGAAGTCGCGCGCGGCAGGCAGACGGCGTAGAGGGGGGCGCGATGCCCTCCGAATTCGAGATCATCCGCAAGTATTTTTCACGTCCGGCGCGCGATGCGCTGCTCGGCGTCGGCGACGACGCCGCGCTGCTGCAACCGGAGGCGGGCGCGGTGCTGGCGGTCTCCACCGACCTGCTGCTCGAGGGCCGGCATTTCGCGCGCGGCGCGCAGCCGCGCTCGCTCGGGCACAAGGCGCTGGCGGTCAACCTTTCCGACATGGCGGCGATGGGCGCGACGCCGCGCTGGGCGACGCTGGGCCTCGCGCTGCCTGCCGCGGACGAGGACTGGATCGCCGCGTTTGCCGAGGGCTTCTACGCGCTGGCTGCGCGGTTTCGCGTGGACCTCGTCGGCGGGGATACCACGCGCGGGCCGCTGTGCATCTGCGTCACGATCCTCGGCGAAGTGCCGGCGAACCTGGCGCTGATGCGCGGGGGCGCGCGGCCGGGCGATGACCTCTGGATCTCGGGCGAACTGGGCGGCGCCGCTTACGCATTGCAGGGGGCCGGCGGCGCGGAGGCCGCGCGGCGCCTGCATGAACCCGAACCGCGCGTCGAACTTGGCGAGCGCCTGCGCGGCATTGCCACCGCGGCGATCGACGTGTCCGACGGATTCGCCCAGGACCTCGGGCACCTTCTTGAGCGCTCCGGAGTCGGCGCCGTGGTGCATTACGGCCTGCTGCCCAAGTTCGCGATCGACGATCCCGCGCTCGAGCGGCGCTGCGTGCTCGCCGGGGGCGACGATTATGAACTTGCGTTCACCGCCCCGCAGGCGGCGCGCACCGAGATCGAAGCGCTGGCGGGGGCGCTCGGCATTGCGCTCGCGCGCGTCGGCTCGATCCAGGGCGGCGCAGTGAAGCTGCAGGTACTCGACGCGCAGGGCAAGCTGATGGCCGCCGTTGGCGGCTACGACCACTTCGCATGATCATCTTCCGTCCCAGCGCGCGGTTCGTGTTCACGCATCCCGCGCATTTCGTCGCCTTCGGCTTCGGCGCGGGCCTGTCGCCGTTCGCGCCCGGCACCGCCGGCACGCTGCTCGCGTTTCCGATCTGGTGGCTGATCGGCGGCGCCTACGATCTGCCGGTTCTGCTAGGCATCCTCGCGTTCCTGTTCGTGGTCGGCGTGTGGGCCTGCGACATCACGGGGCGGCACCTGGGCATCGCCGACCACGGCGGCATGTGCTGGGACGAGGTGGTGGCGTTCCTGCTCATCCTGGCCGTCGCGCCGCAGGACCCGTGGTGGCAGGCGGCGGCGTTCTTCCTGTTCCGCGCGTTCGACGTGGTGAAGCCGCCGCCGATCCGGCAGCTGGAGCGGCGCATGAAAGGCGGTTTCGGGGTGATGTTCGACGATCTGCTGGCGGCCGGGTATACGCTGCTGGTCCTCGCATTGGCGAAGCGCTTCCTCTCCCCGTGAACGAACTCGCACTCAAAGTCGGCGCTGCCCTGAAGGACCGCGGCCTGCTGCTGGTCACGGCCGAGTCCTGCACCGGCGGCTGGGTGGCGATGGAGGCCACCGCGATCCCCGGCAGTTCGGACTGGTTCGAGCGCGGCTATGTGACCTATTCGAACGCCGCCAAGCGCGAGTCGCTCGGCGTGGCGGAGGACACGCTCGTGCGCCACGGCGCGGTGAGCGAGGAAACCGCGCGCGAGATGGCGCTCGGGGCGCTCAAGCACAGCCGCGCCCAGGTGGCGCTCGCCATCACCGGGGTTGCCGGCCCGACCGGCGGCTCGCGCGACAAGCCGGTCGGCACCGTATGCCTCGCGTGGGCGCAGGGGAGTAAGATTTCAAGCGAGACGAGGCGGTTTGAGGGCGACCGTGAAAGCGTGCGCCGCCAGTCCGTGGTCCGCGCCCTGCAAGGGGTACTGGAGTTGCTGTGAACCAGGTCCGTCCCGCCGCCGTGGCGGGCATGTTCTACCCGCGCGACGCGCGCGAGCTGGAGAGCGAGGTCGCCGAGCTGATCGACGGCGTGGAGAACCTCGCGCCGCGCTTCGGCCATCCCAAGGCCCTCATCGTGCCGCACGCCGGCTACGTGTATTCCGGCCAGGTGGCGGCGCGCGCCTACGACGAGCTTTCGGCCGCGCGCGGCGTGGTGAAGCGCGTGGTGCTCCTCGGCCCGGTGCATCGCGTAGCGGTGCGCGGCCTCGCCCTGCCGGGCGCCGAGGCCTTCGACACGCCGCTCGGGCGCGTGCCGGTGGACGCGGAAGCCGTGCGCATGCTCGCGCCCTTTCGGCAGGTGGTGGTCAGTGCCGAAGCACATGCGCGGGAGCACTCGCTCGAAGTGCAGCTGCCATTCCTGCA
The DNA here is from genome assembly GCA_027624175.1 of Pseudomonadota bacterium. GTDB lineage: Bacteria > Pseudomonadota > Gammaproteobacteria > Burkholderiales > SG8-39 > JAABQT01. The sequence continues at coordinate 19,517 of JAQBXT010000017.1, forward strand.
GAAGATGCTCGGCGAATTCGCGCTGCTGCCGCTCGCGGTGGGCGACGCCAAGCCGCAGGAGGTGCGCGAGGTGATCGAACTGCTGTGGGGCGGTGTGGAGACGCTGTTCGTGCTGTCCACCGACCTGTCGCACTACCACGCCTATGAAGAGGCGCGCGCCATCGACCGCGTCACGTTGTCGCGCATCGCGGGCTTCAGTGCCGACATCAACCACGAGGAGGCCTGCGGTGCGACGCCGCTGAACGGCTTCCTCGCCGCCGCCAAGGCCCGCGGTCTGTCGATGCGGCTGCTCGGCGCCTGCAATTCGGGCGACACGGCTGGCGGCAAGGATCGCGTGGTCGGCTATTCCGCGTTCGCACTGTACGAAGGCGAGCGCGTGTCGCTCGAGGATGCGGGACAGGCGCTGCTCGCCATCGCGCGCGCGGCGATTGGCCACGGCCTCGGCGTGCAGGCGCAGGCGCCGCGCAGCGACGGCGCGCCCTGGCTTACGCGTTTCGGCGCGACCTTCGTCGCCCTGCAACTGGACGGCAAGCTGCGCGGCTGTATCGGCAGCCTGAGCGCGACGCGCGGCCTGGGCGAGGATGTGGCCTGGAACGCGCAAAGCGCCGCGCTGCGCGACCCGCGCTTCGCTCCGCTCAGCGCCGCGGAGTGGACGCGCTGCGCGCTCGAGGTGTCGGTGCTCTCGCCGGCCAAGCCGCTGCGTTTCGCCGACGAAGCGGAGCTGCTGGCGCAGATTCGCGCCGGCGAGGACGGGGTGATCCTGGCGCACGAGGGCAAGCGCGCCACCTTCCTGCCGCAGGTGTGGGAAAGCCTGCCCGACAAGCGCGCTTTCCTCCTGGAACTGGTGCGCAAGGCCGGCCTGCCGGCGGATACGCGCCTCGCGCGCTGCAAGCTGTGGCGCTACCGCGTGATCAAGTGGAAGCAGCCGGCCCCGCACTAGCGTCCTCCCATCCCGGGCGCTGGTGGCACGCGCTTGCGGACGGCCGCGTCCAGTGCGACCTGTGCCCGCGCGATTGCCGCCTGCACGAAGGCCAGCGCGGGTTGTGCTTCGTGCGCAAGATGGAGCAAGGCCGCATGGTGCTCACCACCTACGGCCGCTCCTCGGGATTTTGCGTCGATCCCATCGAGAAGAAGCCGCTCAACAACTTCTTCCCCGGCACCTCCGTGCTCTCCTTCGGCACGGCGGGCTGCAATCTCGCCTGCAAGTTCTGCCAGAACTGGGATATTTCCAGGAGCCGGGAGATGGATCGGCTGCAGGACGCCGCGGCGCCCGAGGCGATCGCGCAGGCCGCGGTGAAGCTGGGCTGCAAGTCGGTGGCCTACACCTACAACGATCCGGTAATCTTTGCCGAGTACGCGATGGACATCGCCGACGCGTGCCGCGCGCGCGGCGTGCAGAACGTGGCGGTGACCGCGGGCTACATCCACGCCGAACCCCGGCGCGAGCTGTACGCGAAGATGGATGCGGCGAACGTCGACCTGAAGGCCTTTACCGACGACTTCTATTTCAAGCTGTGCGGCGGCCACCTGCAACCGGTGCTCGACACGCTGGTGTACCTGGTGAAGGAGACGCAGGTGTGGACCGAAATCACCACCCTGCTGATTCCCGGCAAGAACGACTCCGACGCCGAGCTCGAAGCCGAGAGCCGCTGGATCATGGAACACCTCGGACCCGACGTGCCGCTGCACTTCTCCGCCTTTCATCCAGACTGGAAGATGACCGACGTGCCGGCGACGCCGCACGCCACGCTCACGCGCGCGCGTGAAATCGCCCTGCGCGCGGGGCTGCGCTACGTCTACACCGGCAACGTGCACGACGAGGGCGGCGGCACCACGTCCTGCCCGTCGTGCGGGGCGCCGGTGATCGTGCGCGACTGGTACCAGATCAAGTCCTACCAGCTCAACGAGCAGGGCGCCTGCCTCGCCTGCGGCGCGCAGCTCCCGGGCCGCTACCAGAAATTCGGCAAGCCTTTCGGTCCGAGGCGCATCCCGGTGCGGCTCTCCGCGGCGGCGTGATCCCGGCGCCCGGGTCCGGGCGCTGGCTGGCGCTGCTGTGCGCGAGCCGCGTGCTCTCCGCCACGTGGTTCGTGGCCTACTCCGCGGTGCTGCCGCTGGTGCGCGAGGACTGGGGCCTGTCGGCGCGCGATGCCGGCATGATCCAGGGCGCGTTCCACCTCGGCTACCTCGCCTCGCTGTTCATCGTCGGTTTCATCGCCGATTACTTCGGCGCCAAGCGCGCCTTCCTCGTCACCGGCGTCGCGGGCTTCCTCAGCCCGATCGCTTTCGTGCTGCTGGTCGACGGCTTCTGGTCGGCGTTGTGGCTGCATGCGCTCACCGGCCTCACGCAGGGCGGCTACTACACGCCGGTGCTCGCCATGGTGAACGAGCACGTCGAGCGCCAGCGGCGCGGACGCGCGATGGGATTCATGATCGCCGCCTCGAGTGCTGGCTATGCCCTTGCGCTCGGCGTCGCGGGGCTGGTGCTCACGTTCGCGGGCTGGCGCGCGGCGCTCGCCGTGGTGGCGGCGATGCCGGCGCTATCCTGGCTGGTCGCGGTGGTGGCCATGCGCTCGACGCCCAATACCGTGCACCCAAGGCCCGAGGGACACACGGTGCTTTCGTCGATACCAGCGGTATTGCGCAATCGCAAAGGCATGCTTTCGGTATGGGGCTACACTTGCCACAGTTGGGAGTTGCTCGGGTTGTGGGCCTGGCTGCCCGCGTTCCTGACGGCGGCGCTGGTCGTCAACGGTGCGGGTGCCGGAGAAGCGGCGGCGCTGGGACTTGCGCTCTCGGCATTGACCTACGTGGCCAACATCGCCGGTTCCATCGTCGGCGGCACGATGGCCGACCGTTGGGGCCGCACGCAGACCATCCTGTTGTGGTCGTGCGTGAGCCTGGCGCTGTCGTTCTCGATCGGCTGGATGATCGCGCTGCCCGTGGCGCTGCTCGTCGCGATCGCGTGCCTGTACAACTTCTCCGCGATCGCGGATTCTTCGGTGCATTCGACCGTGGTCGCGGAAAGCGTGCCCCCGCACATCCTGGGCGCCGCTTACGCGGTGCGTTCGGTGGTCGGATTCGGCACGGGCGTGATCAGCCCGGTGGTGTTCGGCTGGGCATTGGACCTGGCAGGCGGCGGCAAGATGTCGGGCGATGCGTTTGCGTGGGGAGTGGCGTGGATGACGCTCGGGCTGGGCGGGTTGCTGGGGCCGGTGGCGACGTGGAGGCTGCAGAGGATTATGCGAGGTTAGGGCGCACGGCGCGCCAGGCTCAGCCTTGCGGGGATTCCTCAAAGAAGAAGCAATCGGGCAAGAACGCCGGCGCAATGTGCTCGATGTCCGTCGCGGAAACTCCGCTGGCGCGGAAGCGGTCCTGCCAGATTCGGACGGTCGCTACGATGCTCGCAATTTCCTTGCTGGCTGACTCCGCGTTAAGTCCGAACCGCTCACATTGGGAAACCAGGTTGTAAACGCTCGCCGTGCGCCCGTAGGTGCCGATCGTCATCGCGAGATCCCGGCGCTCCAAGCTCACCAGCGGCGCGGGCACAAGATCGTACGCCGGCGCCAGCCGCCAGCCGCGCGCCGTGCGCCGCACCGCATGGTTGCGGGGATGGTCGTCGTTGTTCGTCACGGCGGCATTGAACACGATCCGCCGGAATAGTTCGACGCGATCGTCGTCGGGCTTCTCCGACCACCGGCGCAGCTCATCGGCAAGCAGGGGATAGGACCAGCGTTCCCGGTCGAGATAATTCTCGTCGCCGTCGAGCAGGGTGAGCCCGCTGACGAGCCCGAAGCGGAGATAGCCGCCCTCGGTGTGTTCGCGGTCGAAACGCTCCACCATGAGCACGTCACGTCCACCGATGGACTCGAGCCGTGCGTTGCAGGCGGCGATGCCGCAGCGGCGCGCAAGCTCGATGGTCGCGTATTCGATGCGCTGCAAGTTGCAGCGGTCCGCTTTTTCCGGAAACTTGCCGATCCACAGGCGATTGTCGTCTTCGACGGTGGCCTTGGGCCGCGCGCCGCCCATCGACGTGCCGGGCTCGAGTTGCTCGAGAATCTGCTCGGGCACGCGTTTGCCTTCTTCGATCGCCTCCGCAGCCGCGACCAGGTCCGCCAGTTGATGGGTGCGGTTGTAGCGGCGTTTCGGCGCGCGAGTGTCGAGCTTCGAGCCGAAGCTCAGATATCCGGCGCCATCCTGAGGGCCGCTGAGGAGGTAATCGATTTCTTCCAGATCGCCGGGGCTGCGCTGCAGCTTGTGCTCGATCACGCGCCGACCCCAGGCGTCGGGCCCGGCGTCGCGCACGGCGCCGGGAATGCCCTTGAGCTTGGTGAATTCGTGGACGGTGTTGCCAAGCTGAAGTCGGAAGGGATCGAACGAGATCGCATCCTTTCGCTCGAGGTAGCGATCGCCGTAGCGGAAGCGGCCGACGAAGGTCCCGTCGCGCAGCTTCTCGACCTTCAGGAGCGCCGCCGGCACTGTTTCGAGGGTGCCGGGGAGCTGGACGTAGATGTAGGCCTGGCGCTCAGAAGTCATATTCGCTCTTCGACTGCTTCGATTTTCGAACACGCGCTGGCCGGCGCGACGCCTCCAGCGTTTTTCCGTGCGCGTCCGCATCGGGGTCAGCGACGCTGTCCAAAGACTTGTCCAGACCGAGCGCCCAGAGCACAGTGACGTACGCTCCGAGCGCTACGCCGGGCCTTCCCAGCTCCAGCGCGTTGAGAGTGTTGCGGTTGATGCCGGCCTTCGCCGCCACCTCCGCGATGGACATGCCGCGGCGAGCCCTGGCCAGACGGAGCCGGTGGCCAAGGTCTTTGACCCGATCAGTGGTTACAATCGGGAAAACCTTACTTTTGCCCATATTGATAGGCGTTAAGTTATTTAACGCCTAATATAATAGGCTAAACATAAATTACCAGTCAACCTGTCGCCTGCGGAGATAATCCAGCTCATGCGCGATAACCCCGTCAAGAAGAAACTCGCCACCGGCGGCACGGCCCTCGGCTCGATGATCTTCGAGTTCTTCACGCCCGGCATGCCGCGGCTGCTGAAGAACGCCGGGGCCGGGTTCGCCCTGTACTGCATGGAGCACACGGGGGTGTCCCACGAGACCCTCAAGCCCCAGTTCGCGCTGTGCCGGGCGCTCGGCGTGGTGCCACTGGTGCGCGTGCCGGGCACCGAGTACGACTTCATCGCGCGCGCGCTCGATTGCGGTGCGCTCGGCGTGATGGTGCCGCTCGTCGATACCGCGCAGCAGGCCGAATTCATCGTCTCCTGCACGCGCTACCCGCCGGCGGGCGGCCGGCGCGGCGCCGCGTTCGGCTTCGCGCACGACGATTTCGAAGGCGGGGATGTGGTGCAGAAGATGAACATGATCCACGAGCGTACGCTGGTCATCGCGATGATCGAGACCAGGAGCGGTCTGGAGAACGTGGACGCGATTGCCGCGGTGCCGGGCGTCGATGTGCTGTGGCTCGGTCACTTCGACATGAGCAACTTTCTCGGCATCCCCGGGCAGTTCTCGCACCCGATGTTCCAGGACGCGATCAAGCGCATCGTCGGCGCCGCGAACAGGCACGGCAAGGCCGCAGGCTATATGGCGGCGAGCGCCGCGCTCGGCAAGGAGTATCTCGGCCACGGTTTTCGCATGCTCGCCACCGGCACTGACCAGGGCATGCTGCAGGAAGCGACGCGCGCCATGCTCGACGGGATGCGCGCGCCGTGAGCTTCAAGGTCGGCGTCACCAGCGACATCCTCGATGCGAGGGGCGAGCCGGTGTTCGGCCGCGAGCCGTTGCAGGCGCTGGATGCGGCGCAGGGTCTCGAGTGGGAGTGGCTGCCCAAAGGGATCCGCGAGATCACCGCGGAGCACGCGGCGAAGTACGACGCGCTGTACGTGAACTCGCCGAAGGTGCCGGCGGCGGCCGTGGCAAGCAAGGACCTGCGTCTGAAAGTGGTCTCGCGCCACGGTGTCGGCTACGACAGCGTGGACGTGGCGGCGATGACCGCCGCAGGCGTGCTCGTCTGCAACACGCCGAACGCCATGCCGCGGCCGGTGGCCACCATGGCGCTCACCCTCGTGCTGGCGCTCGCGCACCGCCTGCTGGCCAAGGACCGCATGACGCGCGAAGGCCGCTGGAACGACCGGGTCGATCACATGGGCATGGGGCTTACTGGCCGCACGCTCGGCGTGGTGGGGGCAGGTCGCATCGGAAAAGAATTTCTGCGCATGGCGCGCGTGTTCGACTTGAAGCTCCTCGCGGCGGATCCTTACGCCGAGGAACTCGAACTCAACTACATCGGCGCAAAGAAGGTGCCGCTCGAAACGCTGATGGCCGAAGCGGATTTCGTTGTCGTCACCGCCCTGCTGAACGAGGAAACGCGCCACTTGATCGGCGCGAAACAGCTCGTGCGCATGAAGCCCACTGCCTACCTGATCAACGTCGCGCGCGGTCCGGTGGTGGACGAAAAGGCGCTGTATGAAGTTCTCGCGGCGAACAAGATCGCTGGCGCGGCGCTCGACGTGTTCGAGGAAGAGCCGACGCCGGCGTCCAATCCGATCCTCAAGCTGGACAACGTCATCGTCACGCCGCACGCGCTGTGCTGGACCGACGAGCTGTTCGGCAACATCGCGCGCACCGCAATCGGCGCGGTGCTCGCGGTGCACGCGGGCCGCGCGCCGCGCTTCACGGTCGACGCTGGGGCGCTCACGCACCCGCGGGTGCGCGCCTGGATGCAGGCGTAGCGCTGTTGCGCCAGCGCGGTGACCGGCACGCGCGAGCCCGGGGTGTCATAATGGACACCCTCCGCGCGCAGGGCAGTAAAGGACAGATTGAAATCGGCAATTCTCCGCGCCTTCGGGCGCGCGTCGCAGGCGGTACCGTGGAATAGCGAAGAATCGATCCGCGAGGAGCTCTTCAGCGCCGAGCGACTCGAGGAGCATGCCGAAAGCCTTGCTGCGGCGCAATCCGTCACCGCGCGGCCGATGGCCGGGCGATCACTCGCCGTGCGACTGAAGGACAACGAGTCGGTATTGCTCGAAGCGTATCGCGCCATTGCCAGCGCGGTCGGCGAAGGTCGGGCCATTACACCGGCCGCCGAGTGGCTGCTCGACAACTATCACCTCGTCGAAGAGCAGATCCGCGAAATTCGCGACGATCTGCCGCCCGGCTACTACCGCCACCTGCCGAAGCTGGCCGGCGGCCCGTTCGCCGGCTATCCGCGCGTGTTCGGTGTGGCGTGGGCGTTTGTCGCGCACACCGACAGCCGCTTCGACCCCGAGATGCTCCTCCGGTTCGTGCGCGCCTACCAGCGCGTTCAGCCGCTGACGATCGGGGAGTTATGGGCGGTTGCGATCACGCTGCGGATCGTGCTCGCGGAGAATCTTCGACGCGGGGCGAGGCGCATCGTGGCGAGCAGCGCCGCGCGCCAGGAAGCGGACGCCCTGGCCGACCGGCTCCTGGGCGTGAACTCGCACCCGGCCGAGCTGATGCGCTCGGTCTTTCAGCGTTATGAACAGGCACCCTTGCCGCGGGCCTTCGCCGTCCAGCTCGTGCAACGGCTGCGGGACCAGGATCCGAAGGTCACGCGGGCGCTGATGTGGCTCGAGGCGCGCCTTGCGAGCTTCGTGGCGATCGCCAAGGGCGACGTCCCGCCGCGGCACTGGTTCCGGCTCGGGCGCGCCGTCACGCCGATCGGGCGCGGCGCTCATCTCCTGGTCGGGATCGATGTTCGAGTATCTGATGCCCTCGCTGGTCATGCGCGCGCCAGCGCGCAGCCTGCTCGGGCAGACCAGCCGTTTCGTGGTTCGCCGGCAGATCGCCTATGGCGCCGCGCTCGGTCTGCCGTGGGGGATTTCGGAATCCGCCTATAACGTCCGCGACCTGGAGCTCACCTATCAATATTCGAACTTCGGCGTCCCGGGTCTGGGTTTGAAACGCGGTCTGAGCCAGGACGCCGTCGTCGCGCCCTACGCGACGGCGCTCGCGGCCATGGTCGATCCGGGAGCGGCGGCGCGCAACTTCGCCCGACTCGCCGCCCTGGGCGCGCAAGGCCGCTACGGATTCTACGAGGCGCTGGATTACACACGCACGCGTTTGCCCGAAGGGAAAGACGTCGCAATCGTCCTCGCCTACATGGCGCACCATCAGGGCATGACGGTGGTCGCTATCGCCAACGGGCTCCTCGACGGGAAGATGCGGGGGCGGTTTCATGCCGAGCCGAGCGTGCAGGCGACGGAGTTGCTCTTGCAGGAACGCACGCCGCGCGATGTCGCGGTCGCTTATCCCAGGGCGGAGGAAGTCGAGACGGCAGCGATGGTCCGCGACCTGGAGCTCCCTACGGTGCGGCGGCTGCGCTCCGCGCACGGCGCCACGCCGGAGGCGCATCTGCTTTCGAACGGCCGGTATACCGTGATGCTGACGGGCGCCGGTTCCGGCTACAGCCGCTGGGGCGATATCGGAATCACGCGCTGGCGCGAGGACGTGACCCGCGACGACTGGGGCGCTTACGTGTTCCTGCGCGACGTCGAGAGCGGCAGCGTGTGGTCCGCGGGCTACCAGCCGAGCGGCGTCGAACCGGACAGTTACGCCGTCACGTTCACCGAAGATCGCGCCGAGTTTGTCAGAAGCGACGGAACCATCACCACGACGCTCGAAGTCGTCGTCTCCCCGGAGGACAACGCAGAGGTGCGCCGCGTCTCGGTCACGAACGTGGGAAATTCGGACCGGGACATCGAGCTCACCTCCTACGCCGAGCTGGTGCTGGCGCCGCCCGCCGCCGACACGGCGCACCCGAGCTTTTCCAAGCTGTTCGTGCAAACCGAATATCTCGCCAAGATCGGCGCCATCCTGGCGACGCGGCGGCGTCGCTCGCCCGGTGAGCCAGAAATCTGGCTGGCGCATCTTGCCGTCGTCGAGGGCGAGACCGTGGGCGAGCCGGAGGTCGAAACCGATCGTGCCCGTTTCCTCGGCCGTGGACGCGTAGTCCGGACGCCGATGGCAGTGATCGACGGCCTGCCGCTTTCCAATACGGTCGGCACCGTGCTCGATCCCGTTTTGGCGTTGCGCCGCCGCGTGCGAGTACCGCCAGGCAGGACGGTGCGCATCGCATTCTGGACCGTCGTCGCGTCCTCCCGTAGCGAGGTGCTGGACCTGGCCGACAAGCATCACGACGCGACGGCCTTCGAGCGCGCGGCCACATTGGCGTGGACCCAGGGTCAAGTGCAGTTGAGTCATCTCGGCGTCGATGCGGATCAGGCGAGCCTGTTTCAGCGCCTCGCGGGCCACGTGCTCTACGTCGATCCGTCGCTGCGTCCGTCGCCGGAAGTTATACGCGGCGGCGGCGGCGGGCCGGCGGCACTGTGGACGCAAAGCATTTCCGGCGACATCCCGATCGTCCTCGCGCGGATTGACAACATCGAAGAGGTCGCCATCGTCCGCCAGTTGCTGCGAGCCCATGAATACTGGCGGATGAAGCAGCTCGCCGTGGATCTCGTGATCCTGAACGAACGCGCGTCTTCCTATGCGCAAGACCTTCAAATCGCCCTCGAGACACTGGTCCGGACGAGCCAGTCCCGACCGCAGATTGGAGCGGACATCGCGCGCGGCGCCGTGTTCGTGCTCCGTGCCGATCTCATTTCGGCGGAGACGCGCGCCCTGCTTCTCTCGATGGCCCGGGCCGTGCTGGTCGGAAGAAACGGAACGCTATCGGAACAGCTCGACCGTCTCCAGGAAGCGGACACTACCTCAACGCCGGCAAAATTTGTCCCGCCGCCAAGACGCGTGTCCCCCGCGGCCGTGCCGCAGACGGTTCCGCTGCCGCCGAACCTCGAATTCTTCAATGGGTTCGGCGGATTCGCCGCCGACGGACGGGAGTACGTGACCTTTCTCGACGCCGGGCGTTGGTTACCGGCCCCTTGGATCAACGTCATCGCCAATCCTTCGTTCGGCTTTCAAGTCGCGGTCGAAGGCAGCGGCTACACCTGGTCGGCGAACAGTGGCGAGAACCAGCTCACGCCCTGGTCGAACGACCCGGTCACCGATCGACCTGGGGAGGTCATCTATCTGCGGGACGACGAGTCGGGCGAACTGTGGGGACCGACGGCCCTGCCGATCCGTGACGAGGCCGCGCCCTATATCGCCAGGCACGGCCAGGGCTACAGCCGGTTCGAGCACAACGCGCACGGTATCGCGCTCGATCTCCTCCAATACGTGCCGCTCGATGATCCCCTCAAGATCTCACGGCTGACGATCCGCAACACGTCGGGGCGACTCCGGCGGCTCTCGGTCACGGCCTATGTGGAGTGGGTGCTCGGCCGGTCGCGCAGCGCGTCCGCGCTTTCAGTCGTGACGGAACTCGATCCGGAGACCGGCGCGATGCTCGCGCACAACCCCTGGAACACGACGTTCGGTTCCCGTGTCGCCTTCGCGGATCTGGGCGGACGACAGACCCACTGGACCGGCGACCGGCGGGAGTTCCTCGGGCGCAATGGCACGCTCGACAACCCGGCCGCGCTTGCGGGGGAAACCGCTCTTTCCCAGCGGGTCGGTGCCGGCCTCGATCCCTGCAGTGCTCTGCAAACCCCGGTCGAGCTCGAGCCGGGCGGCACGGTGGAAATCGTCTTCTTCCTCGGCGAGGCGGCGACGGCGGCCGATGCGAAATCCCTGATCGCACGCTACCGGGCGGCCGATCTCGACGCGGTCCTGCGCGAGGTCGTCGGGTATTGGGACGAGGTGCTCGGCACCGTCCAGGTGAAAACGCCGGACCGCTCCATGGACATCATGCTCAATCGCTGGCTGCTCTATCAGACGCTCGCCTGCCGCGTTTGGGCGCGAGCGGCGTTCTATCAGGCAAGCGGCGCTTACGGTTTCCGCGACCAGCTCCAGGACGGCATGGCGCTCGCCCTGTCGCGGCCGGCTCTGACGCGCGAGCATCTGCTGCGCGCCGCTGCCCGGCAATTCGTCGAAGGCGATGTCCAGCACTGGTGGCTGCCGCCGTCCGGCCAGGGCGTGCGCACCCGCATTTCCGACGATCGCGTCTGGCTCGCCTACGCCGCCGCCCACTATGTCGAGACGACAGGCGACATCGCGGTGCTGGAGGAGCCCGTTCCATTCCTCGAAGGCCAGGTGCTGCAGCCCGGCGAACACGATGCCTACTTCCAGCCTATGATCGCGGACGCGAGCGCGACACTCTTCGAGCACTGCGCACGCGGACTCGATCAGAGTCTCGCCGTCGGCGAACACGGCTTGCCGTTGATCGGCACGGGCGACTGGAACGACGGCATGAACCGCGTCGGCGAGCAGGGCAAAGGCGAGAGCGTCTGGCTCGGCTGGTTCCTGCACGCAACGCTGGCGGCGTTCGCGCCGCTCGCGACAGCGCGCGGCGAATTGGCGCGCGCCACGCTGTGGCGGGCGCACGCCGAGCGGCTGCGCGGCTCGCTCGAGCGGGACGGCTGGGACGGTGACTGGTACCGGCGCGGCTACTTCGACGACGGCACGCCGCTCGGTTCCTCAACCAGCGAAGAATGCCGGATCGACTCGATCGCACAATCCTGGAGCGTGATCTCGGGAGCGGCGGATCCCGCTCGTGCCCTGCGCGCCATGGCTGCCGTGGACGCGCAACTCATTCGCGGCGACGCGGGTCTCGCGCTGCTGTTCACGCCGCCGTTCGAGCGTACGCCGCTCGATCCCGGATACATCAAAGGCTACCCGCCCGGCATCCGCGAAAACGGCGGCCAATACACGCATGCCGCCGCCTGGTCGGTGATCGCTTTCGCGGCGCTGGGCGACGGCGAAAAGTCCGCCGCACTGTTCTCGCTCCTGAATCCGATCAATCGCACCAGCACCCGGGCGGATGTGCAGCACTACAAGGTCGAGCCCTACGCAGTCGCCGCCGATGTCTATTCAGTCGCCCCGCACGTCGGGCGGGGCGGATGGACCTGGTACACCGGGTCGGCCGGATGGCTGTACCGCGCGGGCATCGAAGCGATACTCGGCTTTCGGCTGCAGGGCGCCTGCCTGTGCCTCGCCCCCTGCATTCCCAAGTCGTGGCCGCGATTCGAGATCGTGTTCAAGTATCGCTCCGCGCGTTACGAGATCGCGGTCGAGAACCCGAACGGCGTCTGCCGTGGCGTCGCTTTCGCAGAGCTGGATGGCAAGCGGCTGCCGGAGGGTCCGGCGCGCGTGCCGCTCGTGGATGACGGACAAACCCACGGGGTACGCGTGATCCTCGGCTGAAGAGGCTGGCGGGCTAGCCCTTCGCCAGCAGGCCCATCAGCGCGGTGTTGTCCCAGCGCCCGTGCCCGGCGGTGCTGATGCGGCCGAAGTACTGCTCGATGAGCGCGGTGCCGGGCATGTGGGAGCCGTTCTTCTTTGCTTCCGCGAGCGCGATGTTGAGGTCCTTGCGCATCCAGTCGCTGGCGAAGCCGAAGCCCTCGAACTTGCCCCCGACCATGGTCTTCCAGCGGTTCTCGAGCTGCCAGGACTGGGCCGCGCCCTTGGAAATGACGGCTACCACTTTTTCCATGTCCAGGCCGGCGTTCTTGCCGAAGTTGAGCGCTTCCGAGAGCCCCTGCAGCAGGCCGACGATGGCGACCTGGTTCACCATCTTGGTGAGCTGGCCGGCGCCTGGCGCGCCGATCAGGGCGCACATCTTGGCGTAGACGTCGAGCACCGGCTTGGCGCGGTCGAAATCGGCCTGCTCGCCACCGCACATGATGCCCAGCTGCCCGGTCACCGCGCCGGCCTGGCCGCCCGAGACCGGGGCGTCAACGAAACCGACGCCTTCTTCCTTGCATTTGGCGTGCAGCTCGCGCGCAACAACGGCGGAGGCGGTGGTGTGATCCACCAGCACGGCGCCTTTCTTCAGTCCCGCCAGCGCACCGCTGTCGCCGTAGGCGACCGCGCGCACGTCGTCGTCGTTGCCGACGCACATCATGACGAAGTCGCAGCCCTGGGCGGCCTCCTTGGGGGTGGGGGCGGACTTGCCGCCGTATTCCTTCGCCCAGGCTTGCGCCTTGGCCGCCGAGCGGTTGTAGACGGTCACGTCGTGACCGCCCTTTTTCAGCAGGTGACCCGCCATCGGGTAGCCCATCACGCCCAATCCGAGGAATGCGACCTTGGCCATCTTATTTCTCCCAAGCTGTTGTCTGTATTGCGAAAACCGGATGGTACCGCAGGCGCGTTGACAGCTCCGCGTCAACGACTACAATACATGGACGTTTATACAGTATCCGGTGTCGGTCCAGGGGTCCTGGTTCCAGGGCAGCCTGCCGCAGAAGCCGACAGCCAGAACAAGAGGTACAACGTGGACGAGAACAAATCCAAGGCGCTGGCCGCGGCGCTGCAGCAGATCGAGAAGCAGTACGGCAAGGGTTCCATCATGCGCATGGACTCCGAGGCCATCAAGGACATCGAGGTGATCTCCACCGGGTCGCTGGGCCTGGACCTGGCGCTGGGCGTCGGCGGCCTGCCGCGCGGCCGGGTGGTCGAGATCTACGGGCCCGAATCCTCGGGCAAGACCACGCTGACCCTGCAGGTGATCGCGGAAGCGCAGAAGATGGGCGGCACGGCGGCCTTCATCGACGCCGAGAACGCGCTCGATCCGCAATACGCCAAGAAGCTCGGCGTCAACATCGACGAGCTGCTGATTTCGCAGCCCGACACCGGCGAACAGGCGCTCGAGATCGCCGACATGCTGGTGCGCTCGGGCGCGGTGGAGGTGATCGTGGTGGACTCGGTGGCGGCGCTCACCCCCAAGGCCGAAATCGAGGGCGAAATGGGCGAGCCGCAGATGGGCCTGCAGGCGCGACTGATGAGCCAGGCGCTGAGAAAGCTCGCCGCCAACATCAAGCGCACCAATACGCTGGTGATCTTCATCAACCAGATCCGCATGAAGATCGGCGTGATGTTCGGCAATCCCGAGACCACCACCGGCGGCAACGCGCTCAAGTTCTATGCCTCGGCGCGCATCGACATCCGGCGCATCGGCGCGATCAAGAAGGGCGACGAGGTGATCGGCTCGGAGACGCGCGTCAAGATCGTGAAGAACAAGGTGGCGCCGCCGTTCCGCCAGGCCGAGTTCGACATCCTCTACGGCGAGGGCATCTCGCGCGAAGGCGAATTGCTGGAGCTGGGCGTGGTGCACGGCGTGGTGGAGAAATCCGGCGCCTGGTACGTCTACAACGGCGACCGCCTCGGCCAGGGCAAGGACAATTGCCGCGAGTTCCTCAAGGAAAATGCCGGACTGGCGCGCGAGATCGAGATGAAGATCCGCGAGAAGGCGGGCGTGAAGGCCCCGGCCGCAGCGGCGGCAGTCGAAGCCGAGGCGACCGAGGACAAGAAGGTCGAGCACCTTCCGACCCGCAAGCGGGGCGGCAGCAGCGGCTGAGGATGGACGGTCCTGACACGCCCGCGGCGCTCAAGGCGCGGGCGCTAAGGCACCTCGTACGGCGCGAGCATTCGCGCTCCGAGCTCGCCCGCAAGCTGGCGCCATTCACGCCATCGCCCGAGGCGCTCGAGCAGCTGCTCGATGCGCTGGTGGCCGGGAAGCAACTGTCCGACGAGCGCTACGCGGAATTGCGGGCGCACCAGCTCTCGCGCAAGTACGGCGCGGCGCGCATCCGCCAGGACCTGAAGTCGAAGGGCGTGGACGGGGGCATCGTCGAACGCGTGTCCGCCGAGGACGAAGTGGCGCGCGCGCGCGCCATCCTCGCGCGCAAGTACCGCACGGGCGCTGCGACGCGCGAGGAGCGCGCGCGCCGCATGCGTTTTCTGCAGTCGCGCGGTTTTTCCCACGACACCATCCGCCGCGTCGTGTCATCCGCTGACGACGACGACGCGTTAAACCCCTAGCGCGATTCGCGCGGAAAGGGGGTGATGGGAATGGAACAGGCACAGGCATTGGCAATCGTGAAATCGCTCGCCAACGGCGTCGACCCGGACAGCGGCGAAGTGTTCCCGGCGGAAGGCGCCTACCAGCGGCCGCAGACGGTGCGCGCACTGTACACGGCGGTGGAAGCGCTGGAACGCGCCGCGCAGTTCGAGCGGCGCAAGCAGCAGCTGCCGGCGAAGACCGGGGAGCCGTGGACCGAAGACGAGGACCGCAAGCTGCTCGCGTCGTTCGACGCGGGGAATACGCTCGGCGAACTCGCCATGGCGCATCAGCGCACGCAGACGGGTATCCGCGCACGGCTGGTGAAGTACGGCCGGCTCGCGGCCTAGGGGACCGGGGAGGCTGCGGCGCCCGGGCGCCGCAGCCCCTCCTTTAGAATAGCTGGCCTATGACGTCGAACGACATCCGCGCGGGTTTTCTCGAGTATTACAAGTCGAAAGGCCACGCCATCGTCGCCTCGAGCTCGCTCGTGCCGGCCGGCGACCCGACGCTCTTGTTCGTCAACTCGGGCATGGTGCAGTTCAAGGACGTGTTTCTCGGCAAGGAGAAACGCGCCTACAACCGGGCCACCACCTCGCAGCGCTGCGTGCGCGCGGGCGGCAAGCACAACGACCTGGAAAACGTCGGCTACACCGCGCGCCACCACACTTTCTTCGAGATGCTGGGCAATTTCAGCTTCGGCGATTACTTCAAGAAGGAAGCCATCCAGTTCTCCTGGGAGCTGCTCACCAAGGTCTACAAGCTTTCGCCGGATCGGCTCTGGACCACGGTCTATGAGACCGACGACGAAGCCTACGAGCTGTGGACGAAGACCATCGGCGTACCGCCGGAACGCTGTGTGCGTATCGGGGACAAGCCCGGCGGGCAGAAATACCAGTCGGACAACTTCTGGCAGATGGCCGATACTGGCCCCTGCGGGCCGTGCAGCGAGATTTTCTATGACCACGGCCCGGGCATCGCCGGCGGTCCGCCGGGATCGCCGCAGGCCGATGGCGATCGCTACATCGAGATCTGGAACCTGGTGTTCATGCAATTCAACCGCGACGACCGGGGCGTCATGCATCCCTTGCCCAAGCCGTCGGTGGACACGGGCATGGGCCTGGAGCGCATCGCCGCGGTGCTGCAGGGCAAGCATTCCAATTACGAGATCGACCTGTTTCAGGCCCTGATCAAGGCAGCGGCGCGGGAAACGGGCCAGAAGCAGCTGAAGAACCCCTCGCTCAACGTCATTGCCGACCACATCCGCGCCTGCGCCTTCCTCATCGTCGACGGCGTGATTCCCGGCAACGAAGGCCGCGGCTACGTGCTGCGGCGCATCGTGCGCCGCGCCATCCGCAACGGCTACAAGCTCGGGCAGAAGCAGCCCTTCTTCCATCGCATCGTCCCGGACCTCGATGCGGCGATGGGCGACGCCTATCCGGAACTGCGCAAGGACTGCCAACGCGTCGTCAACGTGCTCAAGCAGGAAGAGGAGCGCTTCGCCGAGACGCTGGAGAACGGCATGGGCGTACTCGAGTCGGCGCTCGCCTCGGGCGAGCAGAAGCTGCTCGATGGCGAGACCGCGTTCCGCCTCTACGACACCTTCGGCTTCCCGGTGGACCTCACCGCCGACATCTGCCGCGAGCGCGGCGTGATGCTCGACATGGCAGGTTTTGAAGCTGCCATGCAGGCACAGCGCGAGCGCGCGCGCGCGGCGAGCAAGTTCTCGGCCGCCGCCGGGCTGGAGTACGGAGGCGGCAAGACCGCGTTTCGCGGCTACGACACGCTCGCCGTGCAGGCGAAGGTGGTCGCGCTTTACCGCGAGGGCGCGCAGGTCGGCGCGCTGAAAAGCGGCGAAGAGGGCACCGTGGTGCTCGACCAGACGCCGTTCTACGCCGAGTCCGGCGGCCAGGTGGGCGATCGCGGCGCGCTGGTGGCGGCCACCGGCACGTTCGAGGTCGGCGATACGCAGAAGATCCAGGCCGAGGTGTTCGGGCACCAGGGGATGCTCAAGACCGGCACGCTGAAGGCGGGCGACACGGTGGAAGCGCGCGTCGACACTGGCTTGCGCGCGCGCACCATGCGCAACCACTCGGTGACGCACCTCATGCACAAGGCGCTGCGCGAGGTCCTGGGGCCGCACGTGCAGCAGAAGGGTTCGCTCGTCGACGAGGACAAGACGCGCTTCGACTTCGCCCACGACAAGCCGATGAGCGACGCAGAGCTGCGCCGCATCGAGGCGCTGGTGAACGGCGAGATTCTGCACAACACGCCGACGCGGGCGCAGATCATGCCGATCGAGGACGCGCAGCGCTCGGGCGCGGTGATGCTGTTCGGCGAGAAATACGGCGACGAGGTGCGCGTGCTCGATATCGGCAGTTCGCGCGAATTCTGCGGCGGCACGCACGTCGCGCGCACCGGCGACATCGGCCTGTTCAAGATCGTCGAGCAGTCCTCGGTCGCGGCCGGCGTGCGCCGCGTCGAGGCGAAGACCGGCGAGGGCGCGCTCGCCTGGGTGCAGGCGCAGGAAGCGAAGCTGCGCCAGGCGGCCGCCGCGCTCAAGGCGCCGGTGGACGATGTCGAGGCGAAGATCGCGCAGGTACTGGAAAACGTAAGGACGCTGGAGCGCGAGCTGTCGAAGCTGAAATCGAAGCTCGCCTCGGGGCAGGGCACGGACCTCGCGGGCCAGGCCGTGGAAGTGAAGGGCATGAAGGTGGTGGCAGCGACGCTCGACGGCGCGGACGCGAAGACGCTGCGCGAGGCGGTGGATCGCCTGAAGGGCGAGCTGAAGAGCGCGGCGATCGTGCTCGGCGCGGTGGCGGATGGCAAGGTGTCGCTTATCGCGGGCGTCACGGCGGACCTCACTGCCAGGGTGAAGGCGGGCGAGCTCGTCAATTTCGTCGCCCAGCAGGTGGGCGGCAAGGGCGGCGGCCGCCCCGACATGGCGCAGGCCGGCGGCACCGAGCCCGCCAAGCTGCCGGCGGCCCTGCAGTCGGTGAAGGCCTGGGTTGGCGAGCGCGTTTAGCTAGTGTAGTGCTTCGTAAATACAGGAACTAATTGATGCGCTATCTGTCTCATTGCTATTGTGCAAGA
>JAQBXT010000001.1 GCA_027624175.1 Pseudomonadota bacterium
AAACCCGGATGAACCGGAAAGTCTATCCGCCCCTGGCCGCACGACGCCCCGTGAGATGCCCATCCTCCCGCTCCCCAGCCGCGGCGCGATGGCGCAGGCGCCCGTGTCGGAGTGGGTGGCCTAGGCTGCCGGCGGCGCGGCGCAAACCTGCTCGTATCGATAACGCTGCTTCAGCAAGCCGTTGTACTCGAACACATCCAGAGTTTTCTCATACGCCGCAGGCGTGATCTCCGCGTGCGGCGTCCAGCAGCCAAGCCGCTGATACGTGGCGATGCAGTCGGCGAGCACGGGTTCGTCGATGTCGGGAAAATACGGCTTCTCCGCCTTGGCGATCTGGGCGGCCGGGGCCTCGTTCATGTAGACCCGCGTCTTCCGGTAGGCGCGCATGAACCCCTTCGCCATGTCCGTCTGCAGCCAATCGCGGGTCGCCGCAAGGCTGGAAAACCCGCAGGGCCCGATCTGCTTGCCGACCTGGGCCAAGATATGTCCGACGCCATCGGCCTGCAGTTGCTGCGGGAACGGACCCTGCTGGTGTACGTATTGCCCCTGGCCGGCACGAAAGGCCTTGTCGATCTCGGCGGGGCCGCCGGGGCAGATGAGCTTGATCTTGCCGTACTCGATGCCCGCCTGGTGGCAGGCGTACTTGAACATGGCGTGCGGCTGGCCGCCCTTGAAGGTGGCGACTTCGGCGCCTTCGAGTTTTTTCCAGGTGAAGCCAGGATCCGCTTTGCGCCCGGTAAGAAAGAATCCGTCCATCTCGTTGACCTGGGCGAAATGCACCGCGGCCGGCGTCTCCCCCTTGTCGAGCGAGACGAAGCCCTGGCTCAGCGCCGATTGCACGACGTGCGCCGAGCCATCCTTCAGGGCCGCGATCGCCGAGACGCCCGGCGGCGAAATCGACCACGCCGGTTCCAGGCCTTCGGCCTTGAGGAATCCGCCCGACATGGTGGAAATGAGCGGCGAGTAGAACGCGGAAAACAAGGTGAACTGAATGTTGATCTTGTCCAAGTCTGATGGTCCCTCTCAGAGTCGCTGCAATTTGCGCGCGGCGCCGGCGTAGAGTACGTCGCGCATCGCCGCGGCGGCGCGCGCATGGAAGGATACCGCCGCGGGATCGAAGTCGCGCGCCGGTACCGGGGTCGGTTCGAAGTGCCCGTAACGGTCCGTGCCGCGCACCAGCGCCGCGCAGTCCCAGGCGCCGACTACCTGCCGGGTCTGCGGCGGCATGAAATGCATCGACACGCCGATCCTGCGGTCCGGCGAGAGATTCGGCCCGGAGCCGTGCGCGAGGCAGTAGTTGTGCAGCGACATCTCGCCGGCCTGCAACGGCATGCTGACGGCGCGCGCTTCATCGAGACCCCGGATCGATTGCCCGCGCGTCAGCATGTTGTCCGCGTCGTAGGTGTCTTCGTGCGCGAGGGTGTCGCTGCTGTGCGTTCCGGGCATCACCTTCATGCAGCCGGCCTCGGGGCTGGCCGCGGAAATCGCGAACCACGCGGTCACCACACTGCGGCTGGACAGTCCCCAGTAGGTGTTGTCCTGGTGCCAGGAAACGAAACTCTTCGAGCCCGCATCCTTGATCCAGAAGATCGTGCTCCAGCACAGGAGGTCGGGCCCGATCAGCTGCTCGATCGGGTCGAGCACGCGCGCATCGCGGATCAGGTCGTCGAGCCACTTGAACAACAGGTGCGCGCGGCTGCGTTGCACGGCCTCGAGCTTGCCGCCCTGCGTGGCCTCGAACGCCTCCAGCCGACGCCGCAGCCCCAGCGCCTCCGACGAAGCCATGACTGGAACGGGGCAGACGTACCCGTCCCGGTGGTACTGCGCGATCTGTTGCGCGCCGAGCGCCATCTAAGCCTCTCCTGGAAGGGCATGCGAACATTTTCATGATACAGATTACGGAACCAGGCCAAAGGGGGGCACATGCCGGAACTCAAATCGACCTACGTCGGCGAACTCATGATGGAACTCACCGGCAGCTACATGCTGGGCGAAGCGCCCGTCGGCAAGCGCCGGCTCGACCGCCTCGACAAGGGCCACTTCAAAGGCCCGAAGGTCCAGGCCGAGATCGTCACCGGCGGCATGGACATCCTGCTCGGCGGCACCGACGGCGCCGTGCGGCCCGACGTGCGGCTGATCCTGAAGCTGGACGACGGCGAGATCCTGCTGATCCAGTATCACGGTGTCCGGCATGCGCCGGAAGAGGTGATGCAGCGTATCGCCAAGGGCGAGCGGGTGCCGCCGCATGAGTACTACCTGCGCACCAGCCTCGTGTTCGAGACGGCGTCGAAGAAGTACCACTGGATGAATCGCATCGTCGGCGTGGGCGTCGGCCGCCGCGAGCCGAGCGCGGTGTTCTACGACGTGTTCGAGGTGCTGTGATGCCGAAGCGATTCCAGGACAAGGTGGTCGTGATCACCGGCGGCGCGCAGGGCATCGGCCGCGCCGCGGCGCTGCGCTTCGCGTCGGAAGGCGCGCGCGTCGTGGCGGTCGATCTTCCGGGCTCCGCTCTTGCGGGCTGCGTGGCCGAGATCAGGAAGGCGGGCGGACAAGCGATCGCGGTGGAAGCCGACGTCACGCGCAAGGCCGACGTCGAGAAGTACGTCGCGAAAGCCGAGTCCGAGTTCGGCGGCATCGACTGCTTCTTCAACAACGCCGGCATCCTCGGCGTGAACCGGCCGTTCCTCGAGTACCCCGAGGAAACCTTCGACAAGGTCTTTGCCGTCAACGTGAAGGCGGTGTGGATGGGCATCCAGCTCGTCGCGCCGGCGATCATCCGCCGCGGCGGGGGCGCGATCGTGAACACGGCGTCGATCGCGGGCCTGAAGGCGACGGCGGGGCTGGTGGCCTACACCGCGAGCAAGCACGCGGTCGTCGCCATGACGAAGACCGCCTCGATCGAGCTGGTGAAGCAGGGCGTGCGCGTGAACGCGGTCTGCCCGGGGCCGATCGAGACGCCGATGGGCGAGCAGCTCGACATGGGGCTCGATCCGCAGAACCCGGCGGCCGGGCACGAGCGCTCGGTCGCGCGCATCCCGATGGGGCGCTACGGCAGGCCGGAGGAGGTCGCGGCGGTGGTCGCGTTCCTGTGCAGCGCGGAGGCGTCGTTCGTCAACGGCGGGCTCTACACCATCGACGGCGGGGCGATGTCCTGATCAGGCCGGCTTGGGCCTGCTCATGCGCTCGACGATATCCGGCGGAATGAAGTTCACCAGCTCGGTCTTGTCGGCCTCGACCAGCTCGACGTAGCGCTTCACCACGTCCTTCGGGTCCATCTGGCCCACGGTGATGCGCTGCACGAGCGAATCCATCGCCTTCACGTCCTCGGGGTCCGCGGTCTTGCGGTCGAACCACTCGCCGGGGTTGTTCGCCATGCGATCGTTGAAGCCGGTGGCGAACGGCCCCGGGTTGATGAGCGCCACGTCCACGTTGAACGCCGTGAGCTCGGCGCGCAGCGCCATGCCCAGCGCCTGGCAGGCGTGCTTGGTCATCGCGTAGGGCCCCGACCCCACGCCCGCGCGCACCCCGGCGATCGACGACACGATCAGGATGCGTCCCGCACGCTTCTTCCGCATCTTCTGCGCCACGCGCTGCACGCAGGCGAAGGTGCCGAAGACGTTCACCTCGAACACCTTGCGCAGGCGCTCCAGGGGAATGACCGAAAGCGGCCCGGTCTGGCCCATGGCGGCGTTGGCGACGAAGACGTCGAGGTCCCACTTGTCGAGCGTGGCCACGTCCTTGGCGTTGGTGATGTCGAGCTTGGCCACTTCCAGCTTGGGCTCGGCCTTGGAGAGCTCGGCGGCCTGCTGATGAGTCTCGACGGTAGCGATCACCTTGTGGCCGCGCTTGGCGAGCTCGATGCAAGCGTCGCGGCCGAAGCCGCTGCCGGCGCCGGTGACGAGGACGGTCTTTGGCATGGGATTCTCCTGATTGACGATACGATAGCGCGCCAATACTGACACGAAGCGGATAGTCCATGACAAGCGACTCACCCGGACCCGGCCGCAAGGCGCAGATCGACGCAGTGCTGCTCAAGCTGCCCGGAGTCATCGCGAAGAAAATCAACAACCTTGACGCCTACTTCATCAGCGACCGCATGTTCGCCTGCATCAGCGGCAACGGCGTCGCCCTGCGCCTGCCGGTGGCCACGGCGACCGACTTGCAGTTCTCGCGGGGCGACGTGGTGCCGTTCCAGCCCGGCGGCATGGCGAGCTCGCGCGAATGGATCCAGATCGAGCGTGCCGAGGCGGCCGAGTACGAGCATGATCTGCCGCTGTTCCAGGCCGCGCTCGAGTTCGTGAAGGCTGCGCGCGGTCGCTAGAGCAGGTCGGCGATCATGCGCGCGGCGCGGAGATCTTCGGCGAGATGTGGACGCCGCTCGTGGTGCGCGAGCTCCTCTGCGGCAGCCGCCGCTTCAACGACATCCGGCGCGGCGTGCCGCGCATGTCGCAGACGCTGCTCGCCAAGCGGCTGCGCAAGCTCGAGGAGGTCGGCGTGATCGAGCGCAAGCGCGGCGCCGGCGGCTGGGAGTACCACCCGACGCAGGCGGGCGAGGAGCTGCGCCCGATCGTCGTCAACATGGGCCACTGGGGCGCGCGCTGGATCGGCAGCCGCCAAAAGAAGGCGCAGCTCGACGCCGGATTCCTGATGTGGGACATCCGCCGCTTCGCCCGGCTCGAGGAGTTTCCGAAAGGCCAGCGCACCGTCGTCCAGTTCCGCTTCGGCGATGCGCGCCCGCGCGAGCGCGCCTGGTGGCTGGTGGTCGAGAAGGGCGATGCCGACCTGTGCCGCGACGATCCAGGCCACGAGCCCGACGTCGTCGTCGAATCCACCGTGCGCGCGCTCACCGAGATCTGGACCGGCGACAGCGATCCGCAGAAGGAGATCGCTGCCGGTCACCTGCGCGTCGACGGCGGCGGGCGCGGCGGCGCCTCGCTCTGGCGCTGGCTCGGGCGCAGCATGTGCGCGCCGAGCAGGCGGCCCTTCAGGCCGGCTTGATGTTCTGATTCATGCGGAAGAAGTTCGTCGGGTCGACCTTTTTCTTGAGCGCCGCCAGCCGCTTGTAAATCCCGCCGTACGCGAACTCGACGCGCTCGGCCTCGTCCTGCGTAAGAAAATTGATGTAGGCGCCGCCGCTGGCAAACGGCTGCGACTTGACGAAGAACTCGCGCGCCCAGGCGATGCAGCGCGCGTCCTCGGCGGCCGAGTCCCAGCGGCCGTGCACGTTGAGGACGTACTTGGCGTCCCGGCTCGAGTAGGCCATGGCCTCGGCCGCTACGCTCGCGGTCCAGCCGCCGATCGTGCCGATGAAGATCTCGCACTGCGGCGAGGGCAGCGTGCCGGCGTACTTGATCATGACGTCGATCGCACCGTCGCTGAGCCGCGAGAAATTGTGGGACTTCCAGTAGTTGCGCGCCCCCGGCGTCAGGAGCGGATCGAAGGCCTGTTGCCAGGCGGTGTACGGCTGCACGCCAATGTGCTCACCGTGCGCCGTGCCGAAGCCACGCAGCGGCTCGATCAGCTTCTCGCCCTTGGTGGGGTCGCCCGCATAGCACAGGGCGAGCGCGACGATCTCTTTGCCGTGGACGTCCTTTGGCAGGAAGGGCAGCGGGGGCGCTTTCCGGGCGACCATCCAGACGTTGAGTTCGTCCGGCATCGTCTCGGTAAAACGGGCAAACTTCGTGAGCACGGATTTCGCCTGAGCGAACGGGAAGACGATCAGTCCGCTCAGTACGTTCGGGCCGACGGCATGGAGCTGGAACTCGAAGCGGGTGACGATGCCGAAATTTCCGCCACCGCCACGCAGCCCCCAGAACAGGTCGGCGTTTTCCGTTTCACTGGCGTGCACCTGGCGGCCATCTGCCGTGACGACTGCCGAGCGTCGCCGCCACGCGCTGGTAATCCCCGATCAGCGCCTCGGCGGGCGTGTACTTGCGCGCCGGGTCGAGGGGATACCGCCCGAACGGCCCGAAGACGTAGATGTGGCAATCGCAGGCGAGCCGCGGCGCCCGCATCCTAGAAGTTCACGTTCCGCGCGCCCTTCAGCTTGAGCATCTCGCGCGCTTCGTTCGGCGTCGCCACCTGCAAGCCGACTTCCTCGATGATGCGGCGTGCCTTGGCCACCTGCTCGGCGTTGGTTTTCGCCAGCGTCCCGCGCCCGAGCCACAGGCTGTCCTCCAGGCCCACGCGCACGTTGCCGCCCATCACCGCCGACATGGCCGCGATGAACATCTGGTTGCGGCCCGCGCCCAGCACCGACCAGTAGTAGGCGTCGCCGAACAGCCGGTCCGCAGTGCGCTTCATGTGCATCACGTCCTCCGGATGCGGGCCGATGCCGCCGCGGATGCCGAACACCGACTGGATCAGCAGCGGAGGCTTCAGCAGTTTGCGGTCGAGGAAGTGCGCCGCGCTGTACAGATGCCCGATGTCGTAGCACTCGATCTCGAAGCGCGTTTCGTTCTTGCTGCAGGAGGTCAGGATGTTGGCGATGTCCCGGAAGGTGTTCTTGAAGATGCGCTCGTCCGACCCGGCGAGGTAAGGCTTTTCCCACTCGTACTTGAATTCCTTGTAGCGCCCGAGCATCTCGTACAGGCCGAAGTTCATCGAGCCCATGTTGAGGGAGGCCACTTCGGGTGCCAGCTTGAGCGCCGGCTGCAGCCGCTCCTCCACGGTCATGGTCGGCGCGCCGCCGGTGGTGATGTTCACCACCACGTCGCTCGCCGCCTTGATCTGCGGCAGGAAGCGCATGAACATCGCGGGATCTTGCGTCGGGCTGCCGTCCGCGGGATTGCGCGCATGCAGGTGCACGATCGCGGCGCCGGCTTTGGCCGCGCCAATCGCGGCTTCCGCGATCTCCTCGGGTGTGATGGGCAAATGCGGCGACATGGTCGGCGTATGGATCGCGCCGGTGACCGCGCAGGTGATGATGACCTTGCCTTGGGCTGCTGCCATGGAGTCCTCCTAGACCGTGTAGCGAACGCCGCCGCAGACCGAAATGGCCTGCCCGGAAATGTGCTTGCCCGCGTCGGTGGCGAGAAAGAGTGCCGTATTCGCCACGTCCTGCGCGCTCACCATCGTCTGCAGGCTGACGCTGGCGAGGAGGCGCTTGCGCATCTCGTCGTTGCTGATGCCGAGGCCTTTGGCTTTCGCTTCGATGACGCGCTCGACGCGCTCGCCTTCCACCACGCCGGGCTGGATGCAGTTCACGCGCACCCCGTCCGGCCCGGCCTCGGCGGCGAGGCTCTGCGTGAAGCCGACCACCGCCCATTTGGCCGCCGCATAGGGGGTGCGCAGCGCGAAGCCGAGCCGGCCGGCGACGGAAGAGAGATTGATGATCGAACCGCCGCCCGCGGCCTTGATGAGCGGCATGCCCTTGCGCGTGCAATAGAACATGCCGTTCAGGTCGATGGCGATGCAGCGGTCCCAATCTTCGATGCTGATGTCCTCGACCTTGCCGGTGGGGCCGGCGATGCCCGCGTTGTTGACCAGCACGTCGAGACCGCCGATCGTGCGCTGCGCATCCGCAAACAGGCGCTCGACGTCCGGGACGCTGGCCACGTCTGCTTTCGTCCGATGAATGTCCTGGTCGAGCGCCGCGAGCGCCTGGTCGTCGACGTCGCACACATGCACCTTCGCGCCGTGGTCGCGGAAGGTCTTCGCGATGGCGAGTCCGATGCCCGCTGCGCCCGCCGTCACCAGCACGCGCAGGTCCTTCGCTGACGTGTTCATGTCTTTCCTCCTCTTTGCAAAGCCTGCCAGACGCGCAGGGGCGTCATCGGCATGTCCAGCTGCGTCACGCCGCGCGAGGCGAGGGCGTCAAGCACCGCGTTCACGCCCGCGGGCAGCGACCCCGCCACGCCGGATTCGCCGGCGCCCTTCGCGCCGAGCGGGTTGGTGGTGCAGGGCGCGACGTGGTGGCCGAGCTTGAGCATCGGCAGATCGCCGGCGCGCGGTATCGGGTAATCCATGAAGGAGGCGGTGAGCAACTGGCCGTCTTCGCCGTACACCACGTGCTCGCCCAGCACCTGGCCCAGGCCCTGCGCGACGCCGCCGTGGATCTGCCCTTCGACGATGGTTTCGTGCACGATGTTGCCGACGTCATCGACCGCCGCGTAGCCCACCACCGTGACGACGCCGGTTTCCGGGTCGACTTCCACTTCGCACACGTGACAGCCGTTCGGAAAACTCATTTCCGGCGCCGAGAAGGTCGTCACGGTATCGAGTTGCCTGCCCTTCTTCTGCGCGAGTTCCTGCCACGCGACGACGCGGTCGGTGCCCGCCACGCGGAAGTTACCGGCCGCGTACTCGATGTCCGCCGCCGCGGCTTCCAGCAGCTCGGCGGCGAAGTCCTTGCCCTTACCGATCGCCTCCTCGGCGGCGCGCTGCATGGCGCCGCCCACCATCATGGTGGAGCGCGAGGCCACGGTCGGGATTCCCCCCGGCACTTCGTCGCTGTCGCCCTGCACGATGCGGATGCGTGCCGGGTCCACGTCGAGCTGCCGTGCGAGGATCAGGGGCAGGGTGGTCATCTGTCCCTGGCCCATGGCCTGCGCGCCCGTGCGCAATACCACCGTGCCGTCCGCCTCGAAGCGCAGGTCGGCTGTTTCGGTCAGCGGTGCGCCGCCCGCCACCTCGAGAAAGCAGGCGAGGCCGATGCCGCGCAGGCGCCCCGCGGCCTCCGATTTCCTGCGCCGCGCGGCGAAGCCTTTCCAGTCGGACAGCAGCAGCGCCTGGTCGAGCACCGCCTCGAACTCGCCGCTGTCGTAGGTCTGGCCGCTCGGCGCCTTGTAGGGCATGGCCGAAGTCGGGATCAGGTTCCTGCGGCGCAGCTCGACGCGGTCGATGCCGGTTGCGCGCGCCGCTTCCTCGATCAGGCGCTCGACGAGGTAGATGGCTTCCGGGCGGCCCGCGCCGCGGTAGGGGCCGAGCGGCGCCGCGTTGGTCAGCACCATCTGCACGCCGGCGTGGATCGCGGGGATGCGGTAGACGCTCGACAGGCAGTTCTTGGTGTTGTTGGTCGCCACGATGGCCGCGTAGGTCGAGGCGTAGGCGCCGATGCCGACGCGAATGCGCGCGCGCAGCGCGAGGAAACGCCCATCGCGATCGAGCGCCAGCTCCCCTTCGAGCACGCCGTCGCGTCCATGCGTATCGGCGAGAAAACTCTCCAGGCGCGTGGCGCACCAGTGCACCGGGCGCCCACAGCGCTTCGCGGCGGCGAGCAGCGCTGCGTATTCGGCGTAGGGCTGCACCTTCATGCCGAAGCCGCCGCCGACGTCGTGCGTGAGCACGCGGATCGACTCGGGGGGAACCTTGAACACCGACTCGGCGAGCACCTTGCGCACCAGCGCCACCCCCTGCGTGGATGCCGTGAGCGTGTAGCGCCGCGCCTTCGCATCCCAAGCAGCACTCGCCGCCCGCGGCTCGAGCGCGCTCGGGGCGACGCGCGTGTCGGCAAGGCGCACCGCGACCTTGTGCGCGGCCGCCTTGAAGGCCGCGTCGACCGCTGCGGCATCGCCGTGCTCCCAGTCGAGCGCCAGATTGCCGGGCGCCGCAGGGTAGAGGAGGGGCGCGCCGGGTGCGTGTGCGCGCTCGACGTCGGACACCGCCGGCAGCTCCTCGTAATCGACCTCCACCGCGTCCGCCGCATCAAGCGCTTGCGGCAGGCTCTCCGCGACCACCAGGACGACCGGCTCGCCGACATAGCGCACGCGCTCGGCCGCGAGCACGGGCATCGCGGTGGCGAACATCGGTTTGCCGCCGCGCCCCGGCAGCAGCACCGCGGCAGGGATCGCGCCCAGTCCCTCGCCCGCGAGCTCGGCGCCGGTGATTACCGCGAGCACGCCGGGCATCTTCGCCGCGGCGTCGGCGTCGATGCCACGGATCGCCGCGTGTCCCAGCGGCGAGCGCAGGAACGCGGCGCTGGCGTGGCCCGCCGGCTTCAGGTCGTCGGTAAAGCGGCCGCGGCCGCGCAACAGCGGATCGTCTTCGCTGCGCGGCGCACCGCGGCTGCTGCCGAAACGCAAGGCATCGTCGGGCATGGGCTGAGTATAATTGCCCAACCTTAAGGAGGAGGCTCGATGAACCGGCTCAAAAAGAATGTTTCGCTGCACGGCGCCGTGGCGCTGCTTGCCGCGCTTGGCATGAGCGCCGTGGCCCACGCGCAGACCGGCCCGATCAAGATCGGCGTGCTCGCGCCGGTCACCGGTCCGCTCGCCACGCCCGGCAAGGACATGGTGGAGGGCTGGAAGCTGTTCTGGGAGCAGGCCGGGCACACCGCGGGCGGCCGCAAGGTCGAGTACGTCATCGCCGACACCACCTGCAATCCGGACCAGGCGCTCACGCAGGCACGCCGCCTGGTGCACCAGGAGAAGGTGCACTTTCTTGTCGGGCCGCTGTGCGGCCACGAAGGTCCGGCGGTAGCGCAGGTGAGCAAGGAGACCGGCGTGCCGCTCGTCATGGACGCCGCGGGCGCCGATACCATCACCAAGTGGAGCCGCACGCCCTCGGTGGTGCGCACCGCCGTCTCGGCGAGCCAGATCGGCCATCCCTGGGGCGAGTACATGTACAAGGAGCTCGGCCTGAGAAACGTCACCTTCATTGGCCAGGACTACACCTGGGGCCACGAAGTGACGCTCGGCGCGGTGCGCTCGTTCACCGCGCTCGGCGGCAAGGTCGCGAAGATGATCTGGAACCCGATCGGCACCAAGGACTACGGCCCGACCATCGCCGGCATCCCGGAAGACACTGACGGCGTGTCGGCGGTGGTGGTGGGCGCGGACCGGGTGCGCCTGTTCGAGGCCTGGTTCAATTTCGGCATGGACCGGAAAAAGAAGATCTACGGGGGCTACTGGTTGCACCAGGACGTGCTGCCGCAGATGGACGACCGCGCCATCGGCCTGATCGGCAATTCGCTCAACTACGCGGCCGGGCTGCAGACGCCCGAGAACATCGCCTTCACCACGGCGTTCGCCAAGGCCTACAAGCGCCTGCCGTCGTGGTTCGGGGAATCGGCCTATACCGCCGGCCTGTGGACCAAGGCCGCCATCGACTCGATCAACGGCAAGGTCGAGGACCGCGACGCCTTCCTCAAGGCGATGCGCACGGTGAGCGTCAAGGCGCCGCGCGGGCCGCTGAAGCTCGACGCCTACGACAATCCGATCCAGAACGTGTACGTCTCGAAGATCCAGAAAATCAAGCACCCGGTGCTGGGCGATATCCTGACCAACGTGCCGGTGAAGACCTACGAGGGCGTGTCGCAGTTCTGGACCTTCGACCCGAAGGATTTCCTCGCGCGCGGCCCGTACAAGCGCTAGGCGCGTGATCGCGACCGGGGGCGGGCGCAGGCGCCCGCCCTTTTTCTTGCCCGCTTTCCTGCCCGTGGCATGCTGACCAGCGCCATCCTGCAGGCGATCAACGGCGTGTCGCTCGCGGCGCTGCTGTTCCTGCTGGCCAGCGGCTTCACGCTGTCCTTCGGCCTGATGCGCGTGGTCAACATGGCGCACGGCGCCTACTACCTGCTCGGCGGCTACATCGGGCTCTCGGTGGCGCAGAAGACCGGCAGCTTCGCGCTCGCCATCGTCGCCGGCGGCGCCGCCATCGCCGTGCTGGGATATTTCATCGATCATTTCCTCATCCGGCGCACCGGTGAGAACCACCTCGCGCAAGTGCTGCTCACCGTGGGGGTGGCCTTTGTGCTCGGCGATGTCGCGCTCGCGATCTGGGGCGGTGACAACCTGATGGTGCCGGCGCCGAAGTTTCTGAAGGGCTCGGTGGTGCTGCCGGGCGACGTCTACTATCCGATGTACCGCTTGGTGATGATTTTTTTCGGCGTGTTTGTCGGCGTAGTGCTGTGGCTGCTCTACAAGAAAACCCAGATCGGGGCGGTGGTGCGTGCCGGCGTGGACGATCGCGAGCAGGTCAACGCGACCGGCATCAACGTCGACCTGCTGTTCGTCATGGTGTCGGCGCTGGCCTCGTTCCTCGCCGGCATGGCGGGGGTGGTCGGCGGCGCCTTCCTCACCTTGTACCCGGGCGCGGAGTGGGAAATCCTGGTGTACGCCCTGGTGGTGGTGATCGTCGGCGGCCTCGGCAGCCTCGGGGGCGCGATGATCGGCGCGCTGGTCGTCGGCCTGCTCGACGCCTACGGGCGCTGGCTGCTGCCCGAGTTCTCGTATTTCGTGCTGTTCGGCCCGATCGCGCTGCTGATGCTGTTCCGGCCGCGCGGCCTGTTCGGCAAGGAGCACTGAGCGTGGATCGGGGCCGGCTCGCACTCAGCCTGATCGCACTGGCGGCGGCGCTGGCGCTGCCTTTCGTCGCCGGCCCGTTCTGGACCGGCCTCGCGACGCAGATGTACATCTTCGGCCTGCTTGCGCTATCGGTGGACCTGCTGCTCGGCCACGCCGGCCTGTTCTCGCTCACCCATGCCTCGTTCTTCGCCGTCTCGGCCTACACCGTCGCCATCCTGCAGGTGCGCTACGCGGTGCCGACCACGCTCGCCGCGCCGGCCGGCATCCTCGCCGGCACACTGCTCGCGGCGGTGTTCGGCATCTCGGTGCGCACGCGCGGCGTGTACTTCATCCTCATCACCATCGCGCTGGGCTACGTGGTTTGGGGCGTGGCGCACCGCTGGTCATCGTTCACCGGCGGCGACAACGGTGTCACCAACGTGCCGTTTCCGGCGATCGGCGGCGTGGGCATCACCTCGCACACGCAGTATTACTACCTGGTGCTCGCGGTGATCCTCCTGTGCGCGCTCGGCTACCGCGTCCTCATCCGCTCGCCCTTCGGCCTGGGCCTGCGCGGCATCAAGGCGAGCGAGACGCGCATGCAGAGCCTGGGCTACCGCACCAGCGCGCACCTGTACGCCGCGTTCGTGCTCTCGGGCGCGCTCGCCAGCCTCGCCGGCGTGCTCTACGTGTACTACAACCGCTTCGTCAACCCGGTCGCCTCCTCGTTCCCGATCTCGGTCGAGGCGGCGCTGATGGCGATCGTCGGCGGCAGCGGCACCATCATCGGCCCGTTCCTGGGCGCGGGCGTGGTGCTGGGGCTGCGTAACTGGGTGTCGAGTTTTTTCGAGATGCACCACGCCATCATGGGTGCGGTGTTCATCGCCACCGTGCTGTGGGCGCCCGACGGGCTGGTCGGCATCGCGGCACGGCTGCGCGCGCGCTTTTCGAGGCCGAAGGAGCCCGGGCCGTGACACAGCTGGCGATCGAAGTCGGCGCGCTGGCCAAGGTGTTCGGCGGCCTTGCGGCCGTGGACGGCGTCTCGCTTTCGGTTCCCGCCGGCGAGCGCCGCGTGCTCATCGGCCCGAACGGCGCAGGCAAGACCACGCTGTTCCATTGCATCACCGGCACGCTCAAGCCCACGCGCGGCAGCGTCCGGCTCTTCGGACGCGACGTGACGCGCGATCCCGAGCACCGGCGCACCGCGCTCGGCATGGGCCGCACGTTCCAGATCACCAACGTGTTCCCCGATCTGACGCTGCTCGAGAATATGACCCTCGCCATCGTCGGCACCGACCGGCGCAAGTGGGTCATGCACCGTGCGGTGGCCGCCTTCGCCGACGTGCGCCGCCAGGCCCTCGAAGGCCTCGAGGCGGTGGGACTGGCGGGTCGCGCCGCGCAGCCGGTGAAGCTGGTGTCCTACGGTGAGCGCCGGCAGCTGGAACTGGCGTTGGCGCTCAATACCCGCCCCAAGGTGCTGTTCCTCGATGAGCCCTGCGCCGGCCTGTCGCCGAGCGAGCGCCAGCGCATCTCGAAAATGATCGCCGGCCTGCCGCGCGACATCACGCTGGTGATGATCGAGCACGACATGGACGTCGCGCTCGGGCTCGCCGACCGGGTCACCGTGCTGCACCAGGGCAGGGTGATCCTCGAGGGCACGCCGGACGAGGTGCGCGCCAATGCCGAAGTGCGGGAGGTGTATTTCGGCCATGGCTGAAGCACTTCTTTCCGTTCGCGGCATCCACACCTACTACGGCGACAGTTACGTGCTGCAGGGGCTGAGCCTCGAGCAGCGCGCGGGCACCATCGTCGCCATCCTCGGGCGCAACGGCATGGGCAAGACCACGCTCATCCGCTCGGTGGCCGGCCTCACCCCGCCGCGCGAGGGCGAAATCCACTTCAAGGGTGCTTCGCTGCGAGGCCGGCCGCCGTATGCCATCGCGCAAAGCGGCATCGCGCTGGTGCCCCAGGGCCGGCGCATTTTCCGTTCGCTTTCGGTGCGCGAGAACCTGCTGCTGCCCACCAGCGGCCTGGCGCGGCCGGGCAAGGGGCGCTGGAATCTGCGTGCGGTGCTGGACGAGTTCCCGCAGCTCGAGGAGCGCATCGCGCACATGGGCGGCTCGCTGTCCGGCGGCGAGCAGCAGATGCTCGCGGTGGGCCGCGCGCTGATGTCCAATCCCGACCTGATCCTGATGGACGAGCCCTCGGAAGGCCTTGCGCCCAAGCTGGTGAAGCACGTCGGGGAGATCATGAAGAGCATGCGCGATCACGGCCACGCGGTGCTGCTGGTGGAGCAGAATTTCGCCCTCGCGATGTCGGTCGCGGATTACATTTACGTGGTATCGGCGGGCCGCTTCGTGTTCGAGGGCACGCCGCAGCAACTGGAGCGCGAACCGGAGATCCTCGACCAGCACCTGGGCGTGGCGCGCGCGCACTGAGAAACAAGAGAACGGAGAGAACGCATATGGCACAGCACCAGCTTGACCCTTCGCTCGAGAACGTGCACTGGGGTTTCTTCGACGCCAAGCTGCCGCCGAGGCTGGAAGTGGATTCCGGCGATACGGTGGTGGTGGACACCGTCTCGGGCTGGCCGGATGTCGCGCCGGACGAGAAGCGTTACAGTCCGGTGCATCGGGAGATTTTCACCAAGCTCAAGCCCCAGCTCGGGCCGCACATTCTCACCGGGCCGGTTGCGGTGCGCGGCGCCGAGCCCGGGGACACGCTCGAAGTGCGTATCAAGGCGATCGAACTCACCGCCGACTGGGGCTGGAATGTGATCCGGCCTCTGCGCGGCACGCTGCCGGAGGACTTTCCCGAGTTCCAGGCGCGCGTCATACCGATGGACCGCAAGAAGATGACCGCGAAGCTGGCGTGGGGTCCAACGATTCCGCTGCAGCCTTTCTTCGGCATCCTCGCCACCGCGCCACGCCCCGAATACGGGCGCATCTCCACCGTCGAGCCGCGCGAGTTCGGCGGCAACGTGGATTGCAAGGAGTACGTGCCGGGCACGTCGCTCTTTCTGCCGGTGTTCGTGCCGGGCGCGAACTTTTCCGCCGGTGACGGCCACGCAGTGCAGGGCGACGGCGAGGTTTGCCTCACCGCGCTCGAGACCTGCCTGAAAGGCACCTTCGAGCTGGTACTGCACAAGAAGATGAAGCTCGCGATGCCGCGCGCCATCACGCCCACGCACTACATCACGCTGGGCCTCGACCTGGATCTGGATGACGCGGCCAAGCAGGCGCTGCGCGACATGATCGCCTGGCTGGTCGAAATGAAGGGCTGGAAGCCGGCCGAGGCTTACGTTTTTTGCAGCTTGGCGTGCGATTTGCACGTGACGCAACTCGTCGACGGCAACAAGGGCATCCACGCCATGGTGCGCCGCGACCTGCTGTAGCATTCCGCTGTGATCGAACGCAGTCACCACGACATGGGCGGCCTGCCCGCCGGCAAGGTGCGGCGGAGCGAGCACGCCTACGACGACTGGGAGCTGCGCGTCGACGCCATGATGATGCTGCTGGTCGGCGTCGTCGGCGACGCGAAGCGCATGACGGTGGACGAATTGCGCAAGAACGTCGAAGCCCTGACGCCCGAGGACTACGACAAGATAGGCTACTACGACCGCTGGGTGATTTCGCTCACCCAGACCATGATCCAGCGCGGCGTGATCACGACGGACGAGCTGGCGAAGAAGCTGGTGGCGGTGCAAAAAAGGGGACAGACCTCAATTTCTCGGCCGAAGCGGGCGAGGTCGCGATGAGCCTGGAGAAATTGAGGTCTGTCCCCCTTTACAACGCCGGCGACCGCGTCCGCGTGCGCAAAGCCGCACCGCTCGGCCACATCCGCACGCCGTATTACATCCGCGGCCACGCCGGCGTCGTCGAGCGCGTCTGCGGCGCGTTCCCCAATCCCGAGGAGCTGGCGCAGCAGAGGGACGGCCTCCCGGCGCAGCCGCTGTACCGCGTGCGCTTCCGGCAGCAGGACGTCTGGCCGGGCTACCGCGGCAGCGTGTCGGACGTGATCGAGCTCGAGATCTTTCAGCACTGGATCGAGGCATGAAGCAGGCCGGCCGCTACGAGCCCTATTCCTACTTCCAGCTGATGGAAGTGAGCCTGCGCGAGCTGCTGGTGGAGAAGGGCGTGGTGACCGATGACGCGATCGCCGGCGCGATGGCAGCAATGCGCGCGCGCGGTCCCGAGCGCGGCGCGGCAATGGTGGCGCACGCCTGGCTCGACCCGGCGTACAAGGCGCGCATGCTGGCCGATGGCAGCCGCGCTGCCGAGGAACTCGGCTTCGAGGTGCCGGGACTGAGGCTGATCGTGGTCGAGAACACCTCCCAGGCGCACAACGTGATCGTCTGCACGCTGTGCTCCTGCTACCCGAGAATGCTCCTCGGCCTGCCGCCCGAGTGGTACAAGTCGCGGCCCTACCGCAGCCGCGTGGTGCGCGAGCCGCGCAAGGTGCTGGCCGAATTCGGCACGAAGATTTCGCCCAAGCTGAAGATCCGCGTGCACGACTCCAACGCGGACATGCGCTACATGGTGCTGCCGCTGCGCCCGGAGGGGACCGAAGGCTGGAGCGAGGCGCGCCTCGCCACCCTTGTCACGCGCGACTGCCTGATCGGCGTCGCCGTGCCTACGCTCCCCAAGATTTCCAAAACCAGAAAGTCCAAATGACCACCAAACTCTTTACGCCCATTCAACTGGGCGGCATCACGCTGCCCAACCGCATCGTCGTCTCGCCCATGTGCCAGTACAGTGCTGCCGACGGTGCGATGAGCGACTGGCATACCGTGCACGTGGGCAGCTTTGCCTGCTCGGGTGCGGGACTCACGATCATGGAGGCGACCGGCGTCACGCGCGAGGCTCGCATCACGCATAGCTGCACCGGTCTGTACAGCGACCTGAACGAGGCGGCGATGAAGCGCGTCGTGGAGGTGTTCCGCGGCATCTCGAAGTCGCCCATCGGCGTGCAGCTCGCGCACGCCGGTCGCAAGGCGTCCACGCAGGTGCTTTGGCTCGGCGGCAAGCCGCTCCCGGGTGCGGAATCGCCCTGGCAGACCGTGGGGCCCTCGCCGGTGCCGTTCGCCGAGGGCTGGCATGTGCCGCACGAGCTGACGATCGAGGAGATCAAGGGCCTGGCCGACGCATTTGCCGCCTCGGCGAAGCGCGCCCTGCGCATCGGGCTGGATCTGATCGAGTTGCACTCCGCGCATGGCTACCTGCTGCACCAGTTCCTCTCGCCGCTGTCGAACAAGCGCACCGACCGCTACGGCGGCAGCCTGGAGAACCGCCTGCGCGCGCCGCTGGAGATCGCGCGCGCGCTGCGCGAGGCCTGGCCGAAGGAGCGCGCGCTCGGCGCGCGCATCACGGCGAGCGAATGGGCGCCCGGCGGCTTCGAGGTCGACGATGCGGCCGTCTACGCGCGCGAGCTGAAGGCGATCGGCTTCGACTACGTCTGCGTCTCGAGCGGCGCCGGGGTAAGCCACGCGCGCATCAAGGTCGAACCGGGCTACCAGGTCGGTTTCGCCGAGCAGGTGAAGCGCAAGGCGCAGATGAACGTAATGGCGGTCGGGATGATCGTGGACCCGCAGCAGGCCGAAGACATCCTCGCCGCCGGGCGCGCCGATATGGTGGCGCTGGCTCGCGGCCTGCTCGATAACCCGCGCTGGGTATGGCACGCCGCCGAGCGCCTCGGCGTGAAGATCGAGTTTCCGCAGCAGTACCGGCGCGCGCACCACGAGCTGTGGCCGGGGGCGCAACTGGCACGGCCGAAGCAGACCGCTTAGGCAGGGCTTCAGTCGAGGGTACGCCGGTACAGCGCCAGCCCGATGCCGATCACCACCACCATGAAGAGCATGATCGGCCACAGGTGCGGCAGCAGGTCGAGCACCGTATTGCCTTTGAGCATGATGCCGCGCACCAGCAGCAGGAAATGCGTCAGCGGCAGGACCGACCCCAGCCACTGCGCCCACTCCGGCATGCCGCGGAACGGGAACATGAACCCCGAGAGCAGGATCGAGGGCAGGAAAAAGAAGAACGTCATCTGCATCGCCTGCAGCTGGTTGCGCGCGATGGAGGAGAAGGTGATGCCGAGCGACAGGTTGGCGGCGATGAACAGCGACACCACGAGGTAGAGCAGCAGCGGATTGCCCTGCATCGGCACCTCGAACAGCAGCAGCGCGGCGGCGAGGATCAGCGTCACCTGGATCAGGCCGATGAGGATGTAGGGCATGATCTTGCCGGTCATCACCTCGATCGGCAGCGCCGGCGTGGACAGCAGGTTCTCGAAGGTGCCGCGCTCGCGCTCGCGCGTCATGGCGAGGCCGGTCATCAGCACCATGGTCATGGTGAGAATCGTGCCGATGAGCCCCGGGACGATGTTGTAGGCGGTGACGCCCTCGGGGTTGTAGCGGCGGTGGATGCGCACGTCGAAGGGCGGCGCGCGTGGCGCGAGTTCCGCGAGCGGCCCCTGCAGATCGCGCGCCAGCGCCGTGTTGGCGAGCTGGCCGAGCGCGGCAACCGCGTTGCCGACGGCGGCGGGGTCCGACGCATCGGCCTCCAGGAGCAGCGCCGGGCGCTCGCCGCGCACCAGCTTCCTGCCGAAGTTCTCCGGGATGGTGACCGCGAACTGCACGCGGCCGTGCGCCAGCAGCTCGTCGATCTCGGCTTCGTTGGCAACGAAGCGATCGATGCGGTAGTAGCCGCTGGTCTGCATCGCGGCGAGGAGGCTGCGCGAGTAGGGGCCGGCGTCCGCAGCGAGCACCGCCGTCGGCAGGCGCTTCGGGTCGGCGTTGATGGCGTAGCCGAACAGGATCAGCTGCAGCACCGGGATGCCGATGATCATGCCGAAGGTGAGGCGGTCGCGCTTGAGCTGGATGAACTCCTTGACGATGATCGCCACCCAGCGCGACCAGGAGAACGCCTGCATGGTCATTGCGGCGCCCCGTTGGTCTTCGGCATCAGGTGGATGAACACGTCCTCGAGCGTCGGCTCGGCGCGGCGCCAGCTGAGCTGCGGGTCGGCGCGGAACGGCGCGAGCGCCTGGTCGAGCGCGGCTTCGTCCTCGCCCGTGACGTGCAGCGTGCTGCCGAACGCCGTGACGTGCGCGATGGCGGGCAGGCCGTGTAGCTTCGGCGCGAGCTGCGCGAGCGGGGCCGGCGGCCCCGACACCGCCCAGGTGGACAGGCTGACGCGGTGCAGGACTTCGTCGGGCGTGCCGGTGGCGAGCAGGCTGCCGTAGGCGATATAGGCGAGGCGGTGGCACCGCTCGGCCTCGTCCATGTAGTGGGTGGAGACCAGGACCGAGATGCCGCCGGCGGCGAGGGCGTGGATCTCCTCCCAGAAGTCGCGCCGTGCTTGCGGGTCGACGCCCGCGGTGGGCTCATCGAGCAGCAGCAGCCGCGGCCGGTGCAGCATGCAGGCGGCGAGCGCGAGGCGCTGCTTCCAGCCGCCGGAGAGCGCGCCGGCGAGCTGGTCGCGGCGCTCGGTGAGCCCGAGCTGCTCGAGCGCTGCGGGCACCGCGGTGCTGCGGTCTGTCATGCTGTACATGCGCGCGACGAAGTCGAGGTTCTCGCGGATGGTGAGGTCCTCCCAGAGGGAGAAGCGCTGCGTCATGTAGCCCACTTCGCGCTTGATGGCCGCGGTCTCGCGCACCACGTCGTAGCCGAGGCAGGTGCCCGAGCCCGAGTCGGGCTTGAGCAGCCCGCACAGCATGCGGATGGAGGTGGTCTTGCCGCTGCCGTTCGGGCCGAGGAAGCCGTAGATCTCGCCGCGCTTCACCTGCAGCGAGAAGTCCTTGACGACGTGCTTCTTCCCGAACGACTTGTTCAGGCCCTGGACGTCGATGGCGTAGTCATTCACTTCAGCCTCACGTCCACCGGCTGGCCCGGGCGCAGGCGCACGCCGTCGGCGGGCTCGAGCCGCGCCTCGATGAGGAACAGGAGCTTGGTGCGCGACTCGCGGCTGTAGAGCACGGGCGGGGTGTACTCGGCCTGGCTGGAGACGAAACTCACCTTGGCGGCGAAGGGAGCGGGGCAGCCGTCGCAGCGGATCTCGACGGTGCGGCCGGGCGCCAGGGCGCTCAGCGCGGCCTGCGGCGCATAGAAGCGCGCCTTCACGTTGCCCGGCGGGAGCAGCGACACCACCGGCTTGCCCGCCGGCACCCATTCACCCTCGACGAAGAACGTGTCCTGCACCAGGCCCGAGGCGGGCGCGGCGATGCTCTTTTGCTCCAGCCTCCATGCCGCCTGCGCCACCGCGGCACGCGCAGCCGCCACGTCGCCTTCGGCGGCCTTGCGCTCGTCTTCGCGCCCGAGGGGCTGCAGCGCGGTCCTGAGCTGCGCCTCGGCCCCCTTCAGGAGCGCGGCGTCGCGCGCGTGCGCGCTCTGCGCCTGGTCGAGCACCGCTTGGGCAATGAATCCGCCCTTGAACAGCTTCTGCTGCTGCGCCAGTTGCGAGGAGGACAGCGCGAGCGCCGCCTTTGCCTGCGTCACGGCGGCGCGCAGCGACGCGACCTCGGGCGCCCGCCGCCCAGCGCGCAGATTGTCCAGGCGCGCTTCGGCGCTCTTCAGTTGCTCCTCGGCCTGCAGGCGTGCCGCGCGCTCGCTCTCCTGCTCCAGCGCGAACATCGGCTTGCCGGCCTCGGCCTGCTCGCCGCGGCGCACGTAGAGCTTCTGCAGCTGGCCGGCGGCGGGCGCGGCGAGCAGCATGTATTCGCCTTCGATGTAGCCCTGCCAGTAGTCGTTGGAGCGTGATTCGCAGCCCGCGAGGAGCGCGATCGCGAGCAGCGTGGCGAGGGTGCGCTTCATGGGTGGTCTTTCGAGATGACCGCAGCGGCCCTGCGCAGCACCGCTTGTGCTTCGGCGCGCGCCCCGGCGTTGTCGCGCGCCAGTTGCAGCACTGCGCAGCCGATGGTGACCGAGTGGAAAAAGGCGATGCTTTCCGGGTCCGTCTTCAGGCCGCCCGCCTCGTGCGCAGGCGCCATTTGCTCGCGCAGCTTGGTGATGAAGCCGCGCATGCGCTTGCGGATTGCCGGGTCCCGGTCCGCCGCCGCCACCAGGCCGAGCATCACCCGGACCCTGCGCTTGTCCGTCGATCCCGCCGCGATTCCCTGCGCCACCGCCGCGGGCGTCGCTGGATGATCGTGCGCAAGCTGGCCGACGAGCTTGCCGATCGAATACTGGGCGACGGCCTGCAAGAGGTCGGCGCGGGTGGGGAAGTAGTAGGTGAGGTGGCCCTGGCGGACGCCCGCCGCTTTGCTGACTTTGGGCTGCGTCAGCTGATGGGCGCCGCTCTCGGCGAGCAGGCCGAGGGCGGCTTCCAGGATGCGGTCGCGGACTTCCATTTGGTAAGTCTACCAAAAGCTGCTCAGGGACGATAGTGGGCCGCGGTGATCAGTGTTGTTTGTGCCTGAGGTCTAACGCTCCGGTTCAGCGGCGGCGTGCAGCACTGTCCGCCGCAACTGGTTGGTATGCCGCGCCGCTTTCATCGTCCGATACGTACTTTGCGAGAAGGGCATCGTGCAGTTCGCTCATGTTTTTATATTGCGGGTGAGCCGCAAAGGAGCCGAGATCGAAGCCAAGGCAAATCTCGATGTCTTCCTGTGACAGGTAGTTGCCGTGGATGAGAACTTCGCGGATCTGGTCGGCGGCATCTGGATACTCGCGTTCGTCAGGGGCATGGTTCTGGAGCAAGAACTCGCGGTAGCAGTGCTCGATGACGGGCTTGGAGTGGCTTTGGATCTCGTCCACGATGCGCAGAATCTCGGTGATCTTGGTGTCCAGCGCCGCCTGCGTGCTGAAGAAGATGTTGCCGTTGGGGTGGGCGGTGTCGTTGCGGTCGTCCAACAGCTTGGCGTAGGTGCCGATCTTGCTGTTGTCGCAGTCGATGAGCTTGAGGACGCGCAGGATGCTGCGCTCGTTCACCGTGCTGAAGACGAAGGGCGAGGTCGCTTCGAGGAGGCTCTTTTCAACGTCCTTGCCAAAACCGATGAGGCCCATCGCGAAATCCTTGGGCTCCGTCTGCTTGATCTGCCAGATGTTGAAGTAGACGAAGCTCATCGTGAGCATGTGGTAGGCGAGAAAGGCGAACTGGTATTTGCCGTGCGTGTAGTTCGTCTCGAAGGAGTCCCACAGGAACTCGATATACTCCTGCTCCTTCGGGCTCTTGAAGGAGAGCGGCAGGTAGTTGCCCAGTTCGGCGGCTTCTTCCATGGCTCACGCCTCCGCTGGGGTCCGCTCGTCCTCGCCCCAGACGGGTGCGAGGGTGGTATGGATCTTCTTCTCGAATCGGGCAATCAGCTCGCCGTTGGCTGCGACCAGCGCTTGCTCGGCTTCGATCTCGGCGACGATGGCTTGCTGCATGGCGAGGGGTGGGAGGGGGATTTTGACCTGCTTCAAAGCATTCCCATTGAACTGCGGTTGGCCACCGCCAGTCATGAGCGCGTTGGCCTGATTCCAATACAGGTCGCTCTGGG
The DNA here is from genome assembly GCA_027624175.1 of Pseudomonadota bacterium. GTDB lineage: Bacteria > Pseudomonadota > Gammaproteobacteria > Burkholderiales > SG8-39 > JAABQT01. The sequence continues at coordinate 22,698 of JAQBXT010000001.1, forward strand.
CAAAAACCCAGTAGTAACGCGGATGGACGCGCTCTTTCGGGAAGCGGAGTCGGATGAGAAACGAGGCGAAAACGGCTGGGTAGTCTTCCTCGAAGATCATGGTCTTGCCATAGGTCGCGCCGGTTCTGGCGACGAGGATGTCGCCGTTCGCGAGCAATGATTCCCGTGCCTCTTTTGTCAGCGTTATGAACTTTGGGTCTTCCGGTCGAAGCGTTCCGTCCTCAGAGATGTCAGTGATGCGGATGAAACGGGCGTCTCCTTGCTCCGCCGCCCTCTCGGTGAATCCGTATTCCGGCTTGGTGATCTGATCTAACTCCACCACCGGCCAGTCGGGGTGGATCGGGATGTGGGGGCGGTAGTGGTCGAGGACGGCGCGGGCGCCGTTGATAACTTTCTGGTAGCCCTCGATCTCCGCCACGATCTCCTTCTGCATCTCCAGCGGTGGGAGTGGGATTTGGTGTTCCTTGAGTTTCGAATAGTGTCTTTGATAGCCGTCGCTTTCTAAAGGTCGGGTCCGAAGCACATGAAACAGGAATCGTGGGTCGAGTGCGCCTACGGTGTGGAGAATCTTTATACCGTCTGCTCCTTGCGCGAACGCCACGCCAACGATTTTTACGGCGCAAGTGTGATCGCCAAAGATCACTAGCGGCTTGTCCGGGTGGACTAAGGTGGACTCATCATCAGTCCAACCTGCAATATCGTCTTGCGATTGATCGATGATCGGAAAGCGACCGACCTGCGCAAACCCCCGGCGGCCACCCAAACTCCCCCACCTGTGGCCACCCCAAATTCCCCCACCCTGAGCACGCGAAGAGGCACCTGAACCCAGTCGCCTGAGAGCGGGACGTACGCTCCCCCCATTTCGGGGAGGAAGGAGTGAACGTCTTGAAGTCGCATCTTCGCATCACGCTTGAGACGCTGCTCAAGAGCGGCACACCGCACCGGGAGATCGAACGTCGCACGGGGGTGGATCGCAAGGCGATTCGCCACTACGCGCGAGCGGCAAATTCCCCCGGGGTGGCCACCGGCTCGCAAGGCCTGAGCGGCCAAATTCCCCCACCCCGGCCACCGGCTCCGGTGGCGAAACCACGCCCGGGCGCGACGCCCTCGGCGTGCGCGCCGCACCGCGAGTGGATCGAGGCGCAGGTGAGCCTTGGGCGCAATGCCACGAGCATCTACCAGGACCTGGTCGAGGGCCAGGGGTTCGCCCACCGCTACAACGCGGTCAAACGCTTCGTCGCGAAGATCAGAACGCGAGAGCCGGAGCGCTTCGATGTGCTGGAGTTCGCCCCCGGCGAAGAGGCGCAGGTCGACTACGGGCAGGGCGCGCTGACGCTGTACAAGCCCGGCAAGTACCGGCGCCCGTGGCTGTTCGTGATGACGCTCAAGTACTCGGGCAAGAGCTTCCGCAAGACCGTGTGGAGGACCGATCAGGAGATCTGGGCACGGCTGCACGAGCAGGCCTTCCGTGCGTTTGGCGGTGTGCCCGCCTACGTGGTGCTCGACAACCTCAAAGAAGGCGTGATCCGGCCCGACCTCTACGCCCCGGAGTTGAACCCGGTGTATTGCGCGATGCTCGCGCACTACGGCGTGGTGGCCGATCCGTGTCGCGTGCAGGATCCGAACCGCAAGGGCACCGTCGAGAACGCGATCCAACACACCCAGGGTACCGCGCTGAAAGGGCGGCGGTTCGAGTCGATCGATGCGCAGAACGCGTGGCTCGCCCACTGGGAGGAGCGCTGGGCGGCGCTGCGCATCCACGGCCGCAAGAAGCGCCAGGTGCTGGAGATGTTTCGCGAGGAGCAGCCGCACATTCGGCCCTTGCCCTCCGAGGGCTTTCGCTACTTCCGGCAGGCCACGCGCACGGTCGATGACGCGGGGCTGGTGCAGGTCGAGGGTTCCTACTATGCGGCGCTTCCCGCTGCGCCCCACAGCGAGGTGACCGTACGCATCTACGAGCAGGAGATCGAGATCGTCGATCTCGCCGGCCAGCCCCTTCGACGGCACGCTAAGTCGCTGCGCAAGGGCACCTTCGCGATCGAGGCCGGCGATCGGCTGTTCAACCCCTCGCGCGAGAGCGCACGGCTGCTTGCGCGCGTAGCGCGCATCGGCCCGCACGCAGCCGCCCTTGGCCGCGAACTCTTCGCCCGCTTGGGCCGCCCGGGACAGCGCGCCCTCTACGGACTGGCGAACCTGCCGCGCCGCCACGTGCGCGCCGACATCGAGGCGGTATGCGCCCGGCTCCTCGAGGCCGACTGCGTCTCCTACGCCGCCCTCCGGCGAGCACTCGAGCGCAAACCGGCGGCCGCCATCCCCGTCGCCGAGCCCGTGCTCACGCAATCCGGACCGGCCATCCGGGAGGTCACCGAGTACCAGAAGTTCTGGGAGACGCACTCTCAGAGCGACCACCCACAGGAGGCTACCGATGTCCATGTCGATCACTGAACTTGAACGCGCGCTACGCAGTCTTCGCCTCTCGGGCATGAGCGCCACGCTGCAGGCGCGCGCGCTGCAGGTGGCCGCCCACGAGATGGACTTCGTCGAGGCCTTCTCCTGGCTCGTGCAGGACGAGCTGGACCGGCGCCGCTCGCGGCTGCTCGATCGACGCCACACCCTCTCGGGGCTGCCCGAGCGCAAGGACTTAAAGAGCTTCGATTGTCTAACATCGGCCCATGCCGGTCCGTCTGGAGATCCGCGAAGGCCGCGTACCCGTCAAGGTCTATACCGACGAGATGGAAGAGCGCGCCCGAACCCAACTCGTCAACATCTCGCAGCTTCCCATCGTGCACCATCACGTGGCGGCGATGCCCGACGTGCACCACGGCATCGGCGCGACCGTCGGCTCGGTGATCCCGACGCTGCGCGCCATCATTCCCGCCGCCGTAGGCGTGGACATCGGCTGCGGCATGATCGCCTCGCGCCTGTCGCTCACCGCCAACGAGATCGATGAGCGCTCGCTGAAAAAGCTGTTCGCGCAGATTTCGCGCGACGTCCCGGTCGGCTTCGATCAGCACGATGAGCGCGATGCGCGTGCCGATGCCGCGAAGCCCTTCAAGCGCGGCCTGCGCGCAATCCTCGAACGGCACCCCGGGATCGAGAAGCGCGTCGGCAAGAAGTCGAGCTGGGTGCGGCAGATGGGCACGCTGGGCGGCGGCAACCACTTCATCGAGGTGTGCCTGGACGAAGCGAACCGCGTCTGGGTGATGCTGCATTCGGGCAGCCGCGGCATCGGCAACGCCATCGGCACCTACTTCATCGCGCTTGCGAAACAGGACGCCGAGCGCCACCAGCTGCAGCTTCCCGACCGTGACCTGGCGTACTTCTCCGAGGGCGCGCAGCACTTCGACGACTACGTCGGCGCGGTGGGCTGGGCGCAGGACTACGCGCGCGCCAATCGCGCCGAGATGATGGACCTGGTGCTCGAAGCGCTGCGGCGCCACCTGCCCGCGTTCAACGTCACGACCGAGGCGGTGAACTGCCACCACAACTACGTCGCGCGCGAAACGCACTATGGCGAAAGTGTCTGGGTGACGCGCAAGGGCGCGATCCGCGCGCGCGAGGGCGACCTGGGCATCATTCCGGGCAGCATGGGCGCGCGCAGCTACATCGTGCGCGGCCGTGGCAATGTCGAGGCCCTGCAGTCCTGCGCCCACGGCGCGGGCCGGCGCATGAGCCGGACCCAGGCGAAGAAGCAGTTCTCCGTCGCGGACCTCGCCGAGCAGACCACGGGCGTCGTATGCCGCAAGGACCAGGGCGTGCTGGACGAAATCCCGGGCGCCTACAAGGACATCGATACGGTGATGGCGAACCAAAGCGACCTGGTCGAGGTCCTACATACCCTCAAGCAGGTGTTGTGCGTGAAAGGATGACGCCATGACTGCGATGCATCGCCGCCGGCTGCTCGGTGCTGCGGCCGCCCTGCCTTTCGCCCAGGCCGGGATGGCGCAGGAATTGCCGCTGACCCCGGCCTGCGGCCCGCAATCTCCACTGACCCCGCGCCAGACCGAGGGGCCCTATTACACGCCGCACACGCCGCAGCGGGGTTCGCTGGTGGAGCCGGGTTCCAGGGCGGAACGCCTGGTGCTGGCCGGGCGCGTTGTCTCGCCATCCTGTCAGCCGGTGGCGAAGGCGTTGCTCGACTTCTGGCACTGCGACGAGAATGGCAGCTACGACAATGTGGGTTTTCGCTATCGCGGGCATCTGTTCAGCGACGCCGATGGGCGCTTTCGGCTCGAGACCATCGTTCCTGCAATTTATCCCGGCAGGGCGCGCCACATTCATGTGAAGGTTCAGGCGCCGGGGCGGCGCATCCTGACGACGCAGTTGTACTTCCCGGGCGATGCGCGCGATTGGCTTTGGCGCCCGGAGTTGGTGGTGTCGATGGAGCAGCGCCCGCAGGTCCGGGCAGCCGCCTTCCAGTTCATCGTCGACGCCTGAAAATGACATAATCGCGCCTGGCAAATTGCCGGCGCACATGACATGACCTACATCGTCACCGAAGACTGCATCAAGTGCAAACACATGGACTGCATCGAAGTCTGCCCCGTGGATTGTTTCTACGAAGGCGAGAACATGCTGGTCATCCATCCCGACGAGTGCATCGACTGCGGCGTGTGCGAGCCCGAGTGCCCGCCCGGGGCGATCCTTCCGGACTCCGACCCGAAGGCCGAGCGCTGGCTCAAGCTGAACACCGAGTTCTCGCTCAAGTGGCCCAACATCACGCGCAAAGGCACGCCGCCGACCGACGCTGACGCCTGGAAGGGCGTGCCGGACAAGTTCGCCAAGTACTTCACGCCGGAACCCGGCAAGGGCGAGTAGTGGAGCTGTCGCCGCAAGTGCGCGCATCGGGCTTCCTGGCGGCGCTGCTCCTCGCGGGCTGCGCCGCGTTCGATGGCCACACCCTGGCGCCGGGAAAAGCGAGCGCGCGGAACGTGACGGCGCTGATGGGCGAACCGGCGCTCGAGCTGAAGCGCCCGAACGGCGACACCTGGCTCTACTTCACGCGCTACCCCTTCGGCCGCGCGACCTATGTCGCCACCGTGGGCCCGGACAACCTGCTGCGCGGCATCGAGCAGCGGCTCAACTACTGGAACATCTACAGAGTGAAAGCGGGCATGCGCGCGGACGAGGTGCGTGAGCTGCTCGGGCCGCCGCGCGAGGTCATGCGCCTGCCGCGCCAGCAGCGCGACGTCTGGGAGTACCCCTGGCGCCATGCGGTCCACGAGCTGCGCATCCTGTGGGTGCAGTTCTCCGACGATGGCGTGGTGCGGGAGATCATCGAGGTGCACGACGACGAGGGCCAGCCCGAAAGCACCTGGGATTAGGGCAGCATCTCAGCACGCGCGCCGCAGCTCGGTCTTCAGCACCTTGCCGTAGTTGTTCTTGGGCAGGCCGTCGACGAAGCGGTAGTCGCGCGGCCGCTTGAAGCGCGCGATGTGCTCGAGGCACAGGGCATCGAGTTCCTGCGCCGAGACCGCCCCGCGCGCGACGATGAAGGCCACCACTTCCTCGCCCCACTCGGGGTGCGCGCGCCCGATCACCGAGCACTCGGCCACCGCCGGGTGGCGCAGCAGCACTTCCTCGATCTCGCGCGGGTAGATGTTCGAGCCGCCGGAGATGATCATGTCCTTGGAGCGGTCGCGGATCGTGAGGTAGCCCTCGGCATCGAGGCTGCCCAGGTCGCCGGTGTGCAGCCAGCCGCCGCGCAGGGTCTGCGCCGTGGCCTCCGGGTTCTCCCAGTAGCCCGCCATCACGCAGTGCGAGCGCGTGACAATCTCGCCGACCTCGCCCATGGGCAGGTCGCGATCCGCGTCGTCCACCACCCGCACCTCGACGCCGGTGCGGGCATAACCGCAGGACTCGAGCTTGTGGCGCGCCGCGTGGTCGGATTGCGGGAGGCCGGTAATGGTCATCGGCGCTTCGCCCTGGCCGAGGAGCTGGTACAGGCGCGGCCCGAAGAGCTCGATTGCACGCAGGCAGTCGGCGACGTACATCGGCGCGCCGCCGTAGGTGATGGTTTTCAGGTTGCGCAAGTCGGCGTTGCCGGCTGCGCCGCTCGCCAGCAGCCGCACGATCATGGTCGGTGCGGCGAAGAAGGACACGCCGCGGTGCGCGGCGATGAGGCCGAAAATCTCCGCGGGGTCGAAGCCGCCGCTCTCCGGGATCACGTTGAGCGCGCCCATCGCGACATGCGGCAGGCCGTACATACCGGAGCCGTGCGACATCGGCGCGGCCTGCAGGATGCAGTCTCCGGGCCCGAGCCGATCGATGTCCGCGAAGTAGGCCTGCGTGGAGAACAGCAGGTTGCCGTGCGTGAGCATCGCGCCCTTCGGCACGCCGGTGGTGCCGCTGGTGTAGAACAGCCAGGCCACATCGCCGGGGGCAACGTCGGCGATGCCCGCCGGTTCTCTCTCGAACAGCTTGACGAAATCGCGCGACGCGATCGACACGCCGTGCGCCACGCTCGCTTCGAGGTCCGGAGTCACAAAGCACAGCTTGGCGCCCGAGTTTTCGAGGATGGTGGCGAACTCGCGCGCATGCAGCTTGGCATTGATCGGCACCGCGACCAGGCCGGCATGCCAGCAGGCGAACATGACCACGTAGTACTCCGGGCAATTCTTCATCGCCAGCGCCACCCGGTCTCCGGGCGCGAGGCCATGGCGCGCGAGCATGCCCGCGGCGAGGCGCGCCACGCGTGCCGAAAACTGGCCGTAGGTCGCAACCGTGCGCGTGCCGCGCGCCAGCGCCGGCATGTCCGGCAGGCGCTGCGCGCTCGCGTGCAGCAGCCGGGCGGTGTTCATTCGATGCCGAAGAACGTCCGCGCATTGCGCGTCGTTGCCGCGGCGAGCGCCTCGGGGTCCTCGCCGCGCGCGCGCGCCACCGCGCGCAGGATGTGCGGCAGGTGTGCCGGCTCGTTGCGCCGCGCCTTGGGCTGCGGGTGCAGGTCGCGCGGCGTGAGGTAGGGCGCGTCGGTTTCGAGCAGCAGGCGGTCCTGGGGGATGTCCTTCACCAGCTTGAGCAGGTGCGCGCCGCGGCGCTCGTCGCAGATCCAGCCGGTGATGCCGATATGCAGGCCGAGGTCGAGGTAGGCGCGCAGCTCGTCGGCCTCGCCGGTGAAGCAGTGCGCGACCGCCTTGCCCACGCGCAGGCTCCTGAGGATCTCGGCGAAACGCGGGTGGGCGTCGCGCGAATGCAGGAACAGCGGCTTGCCGAGCTCGGCGGCGAGCTCGAGCTGCGCCACGAACCACTTTTCCTGGTCCGGGTGCGGCGAGTAGTTGCGGTTGAAGTCCAGGCCGCACTCGCCGATGGCGACGACCTTCGAGTGCGAGGCGAGGGCGCGCAGCGCCGGAATGGTGTCAGCGTCGCACTCGCGCGCGAGGTGCGGGTGCACGCCCGCCGTTGCATACAGGCCATGCGTCGCGGCCAGCTCGGCGGCCTGCTGGCTTTCCTCGACCGAGGATCCGGTCACGACGATGGTGCCGACGCCCGCTGTGCGCGCGCGCTCCAGCACTGCACCGAGATCCTCGCGGAAGGACGCATGGGTGAGGTTTGCCCCGACGTCGGTGAGCTGCATGATGCTCAGAGCCGCTTGAGCCGGTACAGAAACTCCAGCGCCTCGCGCGGGGACAGCTCGTCCGGATTCACCTGCGCCAGGGCGTCGCGCAGCGCGTCGCCCGCCGGCTCGGGTTCTTCGGCCGCGGGGCGCGCGAACAGGTCCGCCTGGCTGCCGCCCGCGCGGCTTGCCTCCTCCAGCTGCTGCAGGATGCGCCGCGCGCGCTGGATCACGACTTTTGGCACCCCGGCGAGCTGCGCCACCTGCAGGCCGTAGCTCTGCGAGGCCGGGCCTTCCTCCACCGCGTGCAGGAACACGATGCTGTCCTTGTGCTCGACCGCGTCGAGGTGGATGTTGGCGGCTTCCTTGTATTCCTGCGCGATGCGCGTCATCTCGAAGTAATGCGTGGCAAACAGCGTCAGCGCGCGATTGCGTTCCAGCAATTGCCGCGCGATCGCCCAGGCGAGCGCCAGGCCGTCGAAGGTCGAAGTGCCGCGTCCGACCTCGTCCATCAGCACCAGGCTGTGCGCCGTGGCGTTGTGCAGGATGCTGGCGCTTTCGGTCATCTCCACCATGAAGGTCGAGCGCCCGCCGGCGAGGTCATCGGCGGCGCCGATACGCGTGAAGATCTGGTCCAGCGGCCCGAGCCGCGCGGCCTTGGCCGGCACATAGGAGCCGACATGGGCGAGCAGGGCAATCAGCGCCACCTGGCGCATGTAGGTGGACTTACCGCCCATGTTGGGACCGGTGATGAGCAGCAGCTGGCGCGAGGGCGAGAGGCGCGCGTCGTTGGCGATGAAGCGCTCGACCTGGTCCTCGACCACCGCGTGGCGCCCGGCCTCGATGTCGATGCGAATGTCCTCCGTGAACTCGGGGCGGCAGTAGCCGCGCTCGACGGCGACCGACGCAAAGGCGGCGAGCACGTCCAGCTGCGCCAGGGCGCGCGCGATGCGCTGCAAGGCGGCCAGATGCGCCGCGAGTGCCGCCAGCAGCTCCTCGTACAGCGTCTTCTCCAGCGCCAGCGCTCGGTCGCGCGCCGACAGCGCCTTGTCCTCGAAGGCCTTCAGCTCGGGCGTGATGTAGCGCTCGGCGTTCTTCAGCGTCTGGCGCCGGCGGTAATCGGCGGGAATTTTTTCCGCGTGGGAATTGGTGACCTCGATGTAGTAGCCGTGCACGTGGTTGTAGGCCACGCGCAGGTTCGGGATGCCGGTGCGGGCCCGCTCGCGCGCTTCCAGCTCCACCAGGATCTGCCCCGCACCCGATTGCAGCGTGCGCAGCTCGTCCAGTTCGGCGGAGTAACCCTCGGCGATCACGCCGCCGTCGCGCAACTGGACACTCGGTTCCGGCGCAACGGCTCGCGTCAGCAGGTCCAGGCAATCCTCGGGTGTCGCCAGATCCTCTTGCAGTTGCCGTAGCAGATCGCCCTCCGCGGGGAGTGCTTTTCGTAGGTCGGGCAACAGCCCGACACTATCTCTCAGTCCCGAAAGGTCGCGCGGGCGCGCGCTCTTCAGTGCGATGCGCGCGCTGATGCGCTCGACGTCGGCAATGCGGCGCAGCGCCGCATGCACCGGCTCGGTCCTGGTCTGCAGGACCTCCACCGCCAGGTGCCGCTGCACGAGCTTCGCCCGGTCGCGCAACGGGTGGTGCAGCCAATGGCGCAGCAGCCGGCTGCCCATGCCGCAGGCGCAACGGTCGAGCTGCGAGTAGAGCGTCGGCGCGGGCTCGCCGCGCAGCGTCTCGGTGATCTCCAGGTTGCGCCGCGTGGCGGCATCGAGGCGCAGGAACTCCGCGCTGCGTTCCGCCGCCACCGCGGTCACGTGCACCAGCGCCTGTCCCTGGGTCTTCTTCGCGTAGTCGAGCAGGGCGCCGCAGGCGGCGATGGCGAGGCTGAAGTCTTCCACGCCGTAGCCGGCCAGGCTCGCCGCACCGAGCTGATCGAGCAGGCGCTTCCTGCCCGAATCGACATCGAGCTGCCAAGGGGCAAGCCGCGTGACGAAAAAACCCGACAGCTCGACGCCCTCGGCCGCCAGGACCTCGGCCGGCGCAATGCGGCGCAGTTCGTTGGCGAGCGCCTGCGGCGCGACTTCTGCGAGCCGCAGTTCGCCGCTGGCCAGCGACAGCCAGGCCAGGCCCACGGTGGACTTGTCCGCGGCGAGCGCAAGCAGGATGTTGTCCGCCTTGTCGTCGAGGAGTTCCGGGTCGGTGAGCGTGCCCGGGGTGACGATACGCGTCACCTGGCGCTCGACCGGGCCTTTGGCGGTCGCCACGTCGCCGACCTGCTCGCAGATCGCCACCGATTCGCCCAGCTTCACCAGCTTCGCGAGGTACTGTTCGACCGAGTGCGCGGGCACCCCCGCCATCGTCACCGGCGCGCCGGCCGACTGCCCGCGCGAGGTGAGCGTGAGGTCGAGCAGGCGCGAGGCGCGCTCGGCATCGCCATAGAACATCTCGTAGAAATCGCCCATGCGGTAGAACATCAGGATGTCCGGATGCTCCGCCTTGATGCGCAGGTATTGCTGCATCATCGGCGTGTGATTGATAATGTCCTGTCGTTCCACGCAGTGCGATTATCGCCGACAACCGAATGCCCCACGGGAAGCAAGACGCATTGCGCGGTACATCGAGCGCCTGCTCGCGCGTTTGAAAGGTATCCTGACGCATGGACTCGAAAATCGACGCGCTGGTCATCGGCGCGGGATTCGCAGGGCTGTACCAGCTCCATAGCCTGCGTGACCGCCTCGGTCTTTCCGCCAAGGTGCTGGAGGCGGGCGGCGACCTCGGCGGCACCTGGTACTGGAACCGGTATCCCGGCGCGCGCTGCGACTCGGAAAGCCATGCCTACCGCTACTTCTTCTCGCGGGAGCTCAACGAAGAGTGGGAGTGGTCCGAGCGGTACCCGGGGCCGCCCGAGATCCTGAGGTATCTCGGTCGGGTCGCCGAGAAGTTCGACTTGCGGCGCGACATCCGCTTCGGCTGCCGGGTCGTCTCGGCGCGGTACGACGAAACGCGCAACCGGTGGATCGTGCAAACCGACTCGGGCGAGCAGTACGCCGCCACGTACCTCGTCGCTGCGGTCGGGTGTCTCTCCTCGGCGAACGTCCCCGACATTCCCGGGCTGGGCGAATTCGACGGCAAGTGGATCCACAGCGGGCATTGGCCGCATGAAGGCGTGGACATTGCCGGCAAGCGCGTCGGGCAGATCGGCACCGGCTCGACCGGCATCCAGGCCGCGCCCGTGATCGCGCAAACGGCGGCGCATCTCACGGTTTTCCAGCGCACCCCGACCTACAGCGTGCCGGCGCGTAACGCCCCGCTGACCCCGGAATTCAAGCGCTGGGTACGCGAAAACCACGAGGAGATCCGCGCCGCCGTGCGCTCGACGCCGAACGGGCATGCCTTTCGCATTGCGGAGCGAAACGTCGCGGATGTCACGCCCGAGGAGCGACAGGCGATTTACGAAGCAGCCTGGGAGAAGGGCGGGCTGCAGTTCCGCGCCACCTTCCGCGATCTGCTGGCTGACCAGGCGGCGAACGACACGGCCGCGGAATTCCTCAGGGGACGCATCCGCGCGGTCGTGCGCGACCCGAAGACTGCCCAGGCGCTCGCCGATATCGACCATCCCTACGCGGCAAAGCGTCCGCCGATCGACACGGATTACTTCGAGACCTTCAACCGCGACAACGTCACGCTGGTGGACCTGCGCGCCGATCCGATCGAACGCATCACGCCGCGCGGCATTCGCACGCGCAGTGCGGAGCACGCACTCGACATCATCGTGTTCGCCACTGGCTTCGACGCGCTGACTGGGCCGCTGCTCGCGATCGACATCCGCGGTCGCGGGGGCCGCGCGCTGCGCGAGGACTGGCGTGCCGGCCCGCAGACCTATCTCGGCCTGCAGGTGCCAGGCTTCCCCAACTTCTTCACGGTGACCGGCCCCGGCAGCCCATCCGTGCTCACCAACATGCCCGTCGCCATCGAGCAGCACGTGGAGTGGATCACCGATTGCATCGGCCACCTGCGGCGGAACGGCATCGACTCCATCGAGCCCGATCCCGAGGCAGCGCGACGGTGGGGCGCGCACGTGAACGAGGCGGCCAATGCGACCCTGCTGAGCAAGGCGAAGCACTCGTGGTACTACGGTGCCAACGTGCCGGGCAAGCCCCGCGTCTTCATGCCCTATGCCGGCGGCATGGCCCGCTACCGGAGGATCTGCGAAGACGTCGCGGCAAGGGGATACGAGGGTTTCTGGCTGAACCGGGGCAGCGAGCGCGAAATTCCGGCCGCCCGTGCCGGAGCCGCAGGCGAATACGCGGCCGTGCGCGGCCCCGGGATCTAAGCGCGGTTCGGTAGCTCCCGGCAGCGGAGGAATCCGACTTCGCCTATGAGCTTGTCGCGTTCGGTCTGGCGCACCACGTTGGCGTTCAGCCCGGCATTCGTGCTCTTACTGTTGCCGCTCGCCGAACTGAGGTTCGCGCCGAGTTGCGGAAGGTTCCGCGCGATTCGAAATCGCCCGCCCTTGTGCGCGACTCCCTTGTCAATCGTGTTGGAGTTGCCGGGGTCGTATTGCAGGTGGGCGACTGCGCGCGCAGACTAGGCAAAATATTCCCGCTTCGCGTTTGCAAGGAGGTCACGATGAATGCGATCCGAAGGTTCGCGCGTTACGTCCTGTTGAGCGTCGCGGCCACTCCCGCGGTTGCGCAGTACGTGATCATCAACGGCGTCACGCTCGACGACCAGACGAAGGGCGTCCTTGAACGGTCCTACGGCGTGCGCATCCCTCCCGCGCGATACTGGTACGACCGCGTGTCCGGGGTTTGGGGCTTGGAAGGGGGGCCGGCGCAGGGACAAATTCTCCCGGGCCTGCGATTGGGCGGCCAGTTGCAATCCAGCGCATCCAGGGGCAATACCGGAGTGTTCGTCAACGGACGACAACTGCACAAGCTCGATGTCGCGGCACTGCGTCGCTGTACACAGGTCGTTCCCGGGCGTTACTGGGTCGCCGCAAATGGTCTCGGCGGCTATGAAGGAGGCCCGCCGACGTTCAATCTGGCGGTTCTCTGTGGCAACGCTTCGGGCGGAGGCTCCAGTACCCGCTGCGACAACTATGGCGGCGGGCAATTCAACTGCAGCAATCAGCGCACTGGGATCGGAATGATCAGCGAGGGTGGCGGTCGGGGAGCAGTGTTCGTGGGCGGCAAAGTGATCATGACCCCCAACTGAAGCGTCCTCCGGTTTACTTCAGCACCCCGAGCAGCTGCGGCAGGACCTTGGGTGTCGCGGCGGCGATCTCGCCGCGATCGAGGAAATTCTGCCCGCCCTGCAGGTCGCTGACCATGCCGCCCGCCTCCTGGATCAGCAGCGCGCCCGCCGCCATGTCCCAGCGCGACAATCCCATCTCCCAGAAGGCGTCGAGGCGTCCCGCGGCGACGTAAGCCAGATCCAGCGCCGCAGCGCCGGCGCGGCGCACGCCCGCGGAGGAGGTCATCATGGTGCGCAGCTGGCGCATGTAGAGATCCAGGCGATCCACTTCCTTGAAGGGAAAACCGGTGCCCACCAGCGCGTCCTGAAGCTGCGTGCACTTGGAGACCCGCATGCGCCGGTCGTCGAGGAACGCGCCGCGCCCGCGGCTGGCGGTGAACAGCTCGTTCTTGCCGGGGTCGTAGACCACGCCCTGCGTCAGCACACCCTTGTGCTCGAGGGCGATGGATACGCAATACTGGGGAAAGCCGTGGATGTAGTTGGTGGTGCCGTCGAGCGGATCGATCACCCACTGGTACTCGGGGCGCGCCCCGGGCGTGTCGCCGGATTCCTCGGCGAGGATGCTGTGCTCGGGGTAGGCGGCGCGGATCACGCCGATGATCGCCAGCTCGGCGGCCTTGTCCACCTGGGTGACGAAATCGTTCTTGTTCTTGGCTTTGACTTCGAGCGCGCCACCCTCCAGCGCGGCGCGATTGATGATCGAGCCGGCGCGCCGCGCGGCTTTGATTGCGATATTGAGCATCGGATGCATGCCGTATTCTAGACTGCGCGCATGTCCGACATTCGCATCGTTCTGTGCAGGCCGAGCCATCCCGGCAACATCGGCGCTGCTGCGCGCGCCATGAAAACCATGGGGCTGTCCGATTTGCGCCTGGTGGCGCCGCAGCGCTTTCCCGCGCCCGAGGACGCATGGATGGCGACGCACGCCGCCGACGTGCTCGCGGCGGCGCGCACGCACGCGACGCTCACCGAGGCGATCGCCGATTGCGCCGCGGCATTCGCGCTCTCCGCGCGCCCGCGCGAATGGTCGCCGCAAGTGCTGGATGCCCGTGCGGCTGCGGCGCGCGCCGTCGCGCTGGACGCGCCGGTCGCGTTCGTCTTCGGCAGCGAGAGCGCCGGGCTCAGCAACGACGAGCTGTTCGCCTGCCAGTTCCTGGTCCACATTCCCGCCGCGCCCGGTTCGAGCTCGCTCAACCTGGCGCAGGCGGTGCAGGTCGTCAGCTACGAATTGCTGATGGCACAGGGCACAGCGGTGCCCCCAATGCGGTCCGAGAAGCTGGCGACGGTGGACGATATCGAAGGCCTTTACGGCCATCTCGAACAGGCCGCGACCGCGAACGACTTCATGGCCCCCGGGTCCAAGTTGCGCGAGCGCTGGCGGCGCCTCTTTTCCCGCGTTCCCGCGTTGGAACGGGAGGAGGTGAACATCTTGAGGGGGCTGCTCAAATCCCTGCTCAAAAAATAGTTGATCGAAATACTCGGATAATCTAAAGTTGGCGCATGTTCAGTCGATTGCGTGAAGACATTGCGAGCATTTTCGAGCGTGACCCGGCGGCGCGGACTACCTTCGAGGTCCTGACCTGCTACCCGGGGCTGCACGCGATCTACATCCACAAGCTTGCCCGGTGGTTCTGGACGCACGGGCTGCGCTGGGCGGGCCGATTCACGTCCCACCTCGGGCGCTGGGTGACCGGCATCGAAATCCACCCGGCCGTCATCATCGGCCGGCGCGTGTTCATCGATCACGGCATGGGCGTGGTGATCGGCGAGACCGCGGAAGTGGGCGACGATTGCACCATCTACCAAGGCGTGACGCTCGGCGGAACGACCTTGTACCGGGGCGCCAAGCGCCATCCGACCCTCGGTGCGGGTGTGGTGGTCGGCGCGGGCGCCAAGGTGTTGGGCGGGTTCACCGTCGGCGTGGGCGCCAAGATTGGCTCCAATGCCGTGGTGGTGAAGGAGGTTCCGGCCGGTGCCACCGTGGTCGGCATTCCGGGGCGCATCGTCGAGGAAGGCAAGGCCCAGCCGGCAGGCTTCTCGGCCTACGCGGTGGGCCAGAACGTGGACGACCCCTACGCGCAGGAGATCCAGAAGCTCTCCGAGCATTCGGCCGAGTTGGAGTGGGCCCTCGCCAAGCTCAGGGAGAAGCTGGCCGAACTCGAGAAAGACGAGCGCAGAGAACAACTTAGGGCGATCAAGTAATTGTTGACAAATTCTGTCGGGATTAGCTATACTTGAGTGCGTTTATCAGGTATTCGGAGCCGACATGAGACTGACGACGAAGGGCAGGTTTGCGGTCACCGCGATGGTGGATCTGGCCATGCGCCAGACCCGCGGACCGGTGACGCTTGCGGCCATCAGCGGGCGGCAGCACATCTCGCTGTCCTACCTTGAGCAGCTGTTCGGCAAACTGCGCCGCAGGAATCTCGTCTCCAGCGTGCGCGGGCCGGGCGGCGGGTACCGCCTGGCGCAGCCGATGCAGGGCATCACGGTGGCCGCGATCGTCATTGCGGTGGACGAGCCGCTCGATGCCACGCAATGCGGCGGCAAGGAGAACTGCGCCGACGACAAGCGCTGCATGACGCACCACCTGTGGGCCAATCTGAACAAGAAGATGCACGAGTACCTGTCGTCGGTGAGCCTGGCGGACCTGGTGGCGCAGCAGGCGGACAGGCCGGTCACGGTGCTGATGGACAAGCGCGCGGCGGAAAAGGTGGCGGCGTGAAGCTGCCGATCTACCTCGACTACTCGGCGACCACGCCGGTGGACCCGCGCGTGGCGCAGAAGATGATTCCGTATCTCACCGAGCACTTCGGCAACCCGGCGAGCCGCTCGCACTCGTTCGGCTGGGCGGCGGAGCAGGCGGTGGACGAAGCGCGCGGCCACGTCGCCGCCCTGATCGGCGCCGACCCGAAGGAGATCGTGTGGACCTCGGGGGCCACCGAGGGCAACAACCTCGCCATCAAGGGCGCCGCGCAGTTCAACAAGACGCGCGGCAAGCACCTGATCACGCAGAAGACCGAGCACAAGGCGACCCTCGACACCATGCGCGAGCTCGAGCGCCAGGGCTTCGAGTGCACCTACCTCGAAGTCGAGGAGAACGGCCTCGTCGACCTGAACAAGCTCGAGGCGGCGATCCGCCCGGACACCATCCTGGTGTCGATCATGATGGTCAACAACGAGATCGGCGTGATCCAGCCGATCGCCGAGATCGGCGAACTGTGCCGCGCGAAGAACATCGTGTTCCATTGCGACGCGGTGCAGGCGGCCGGCAAGCTGCCGATCGACCTCGCCACGCTGAAAGTGGACCTGCTGACGATCACCGCGCACAAGATGTACGGCCCCAAGGGCATCGGCGCGCTGTACGTGCGCAGGAAGCCGCGCGTCAGGATCGAACCGCAGATCCACGGCGGCGGGCACGAGCGGGGATTTCGCTCCGGCACGCTGGCCACGCACCAGATCGTCGGCATGGGCGAGGCGGCGCGCCTCGCCAGGCTGGAGATGGCCACCGACAACGAGCGCATCCGCGCACTGCGCGACCGGCTGTGGCGCGGCCTGTCGTCGATGGAGGCGGCGGTGCTGAACGGCGACCTGGAGCGGCGCATCCCGGGCAACCTCAACGTCAGTTTCAACTACGTCGAGGGCGAATCGCTGATCATGGCGATCAAGGACATCGCGGTATCCTCGGGCTCGGCCTGCACCTCGGCCTCGCTCGAGCCGTCCTACGTGCTGCGCGCGCTGGGGCGCTCGGATGAGCTGGCGCATTCGTCGATCCGCTTCACGCTCGGCAAGTACACCACCGAGCAGGAAATCGACTATGCGGTGAACTTGGTGAAGACCAAGGTGACGAAACTGCGCGAGCTCTCGCCACTGTGGGAAATGTACAAGGACGGCGTCGACTTGAATACGGTCCAGTGGGCCGCACATTGACGTAGGGTGGGCCACCGGCCCACCTTACGGCATCTGGAGAATCACATGGCATACAGCGAAAAAGTCATCGATCACTACGAAAATCCGCGCAACGTCGGTTCCTTCGACAAGGACGACGAGGCGGTGGGCACCGGCATGGTGGGCGCGCCGGCCTGCGGCGACGTGATGAAGCTGCAGATCCGGGTCAACAAGGACGGCGTCATCGAGGACGCACGCTTCAAGACCTACGGCTGCGGCTCGGCCATCGCTTCGTCCTCGCTGGTCACGGAATGGGTCAAGGGCAAGCGCCTGGACGAGGCGGCGGGCATCAAGAACACCCAGATCGCCGAGGAGCTGTCGCTGCCGCCGGTGAAGATCCACTGCTCGATCCTGGCCGAGGACGCGATCAAGGCCGCGGTGGAGGACTACAGGAAAAAGCACGGCGTGCAGGCCGTGCAACCGAAACCCGCCGAGCAGAAGGTTGCCTGAGATGGCAGTGACCCTCACCGAGAAGGCCGCGGCGCACGTGCAGAACTTCTTTGCCAAGCGCGGCAAGGGCGTCGCGCTGCGCCTGGGCGTGCGCACTTCCGGTTGCTCGGGATTCGCCTACAAGCTCGAGTTCGCCGATGCGGTGAGCCCGGATGATCACCTGTTCGAGAGCCACGGCGTGAAGGTGGTGGTGGACCCGAAGAGCCTGCCGTTCCTGGAAGGCACGCAGCTCGATTTCACCCGCGAGGGGCTGAACGAAGGTTTCAAGTTCAGCAATCCCAACATCAAGGACGAATGCGGCTGCGGAGAATCGTTTAACGTTTGAAGAACCACTTCGAGCTCTTCGGCCTCACGCCGGCCTTCGCGCTCGAGATTGAATCGCTCGAGCGCTCATACCGCGAGATCCAGTCGCAGATCCACCCCGATCGCTACGCGCAGGCGGGCGACGCCGAGCGGCGCGCCTCGATGCAGTGGACCACGCGCGTAAACCAGGCCTACCGGACGCTGAAGAGCCCAGTGCAGCGGGCCCGGTACCTTCTGGAGATGAACGGCGTGGACGTGGAGTTCGAGACCAATACGCAGATGCCGACGGACTTCCTGATCAAGCAGCTGGAGTTGCGCGAGGCGCTCGACGCGGCAAAGCAGCCCGAGGCGCTGGACCGGCTGCAGGCCGAGGTGCGCGCGCAGAAGGCGCTGCTCGAACAGGGCATCGCCCGGCTGGTGGATGCACAGAAGGACTACGCGGCGGCGGCTGGCGAGGTGAGAAAGCTCATGTTCCTCGACAAGCTCGACGCAGAAATCGACCTGGCCTACGAAGAGGCTCACTAGTGGCGCTGCTGCAGATCGCGGAGCCGGGCCTGTCCACCGCGCCCCACGAGCGCCGGCTGGCGGTGGGCATCGACCTGGGCACCACGAATTCCCTCATCGCCACGGTGCGCAGCGGCGCCGCGGCCGTGCTGCCCGATGCCCGGGGCCGGCCGTTGCTGCCCTCGATCGTGCGCTACCTCGCCGACGGGCGTGTCGAGGTCGGCTACGCGGCCGAAGCCAGGCAATCCGAGGACCCGAAGAACACCATCGTCTCCGCCAAGCGCTACATGGGGCGCGCCCTCAAGGACGTGGCGCACGCGGAGCACGCGCCGTACGATTTCGTCGATGCACCCGGCATGCTGCAGATTCGCACCGTCGCTGGCGTGAAGAGCCCGGTGGAAGTGTCCGCCGAGATCCTGAAAGTGCTGCACGCCCGCGCCGAAGCATCGCTGGGCGACAAGCTTGCGGACGCGGTGATCACGGTACCCGCCTACTTCGACGACGCACAGCGCCAGGCGACCAAGGACGCCGGGCGGCTCGCGGGGCTCAACGTGCTGCGCCTGCTGAACGAGCCCACCGCGGCGGCGATCGCCTACGGCCTGGACAACGCCGCGGAGGGTACCTACGCGGTGTACGACCTGGGCGGCGGCACGTTCGACATTTCCATCCTGAAACTGTCCAAAGGCGTGTTCGAGGTGGTGGCCACCAGCGGCGACTCGGCGCTGGGCGGCGACGATTTCGACCATCGCGTGTTCTGCTGGGTGGCGGAAGAGGCGAAGCTCGCGCCGCTCTGCGCCGGTGACATGCGTTTGCTGCTGGTCAAGTCGCGCGAGGCGAAGGAGTCCCTGACCACGCACAGCGAAGCGCGCATCACGGCGAAACTGTCCACGGGGGAGTTCGTCGACCTGGTCCTGGACAGCGAGACCTTCTGCCGCATCACGCACCACCTGGTGCAAAAGACGCTGGCGCCCATGCGCAAGGCCCTGCGCGACGCGCAACTGGGCGTGGACGACGTGAAGGGCGTGGTGATGGTGGGGGGCTCGACCCGCATGCCGCAGATCCAGCATGCGGTGGGCGAATTCTTTCGCCGCGACCCGCTCAACAATCTCGACCCGGACAAGGTGGTGGCGCTGGGCGCTGCGATGCAGGCCGACGTACTCGCCGGCAACAAGCCCGCAGGCGAGGACTGGTTGCTGCTCGACGTGATCCCGCTGTCGCTGGGCATCGAAACCATGGGCGGGCTGGCGGAGAAGATCATCCCGCGCAACTCGACCATCCCGGTGGCGCGCGCGCAGGAGTTCACCACTTTCAAGGACGGCCAGACCGGGATGAGCTTTCACGTGGTCCAGGGCGAGCGCGAGCTGGTCTCGGACTGCCGCTCGCTCGCGCGGTTCGAACTGAAGGGCATCCCGCCGATGGCGGCCGGCGCGGGACGCGTGCGCGTGATGTTCCAGGTCGACGCCGACGGCCTGCTGTCGGTGGCCGCAGAAGAGCGCACCACGAACGCGCAGGCCTCGGTGACGGTCAAGCCTTCCTACGGGCTGGGCGACACCGACATCGAGCGCATGCTCAGGGATTCCTTCGAGCATGCGAAGGACGACATGCACGCGCGCGCGCGGCACGAGGCGCGCGTCGACGCGCAGCGCCTGCTGGAAGCGGTGCGCACCGCGCTGAACGCCGACGGTGCGCTGCTCTCCGCGGCCGAGCGCGAGGAAATCGAGCGGCAGGCCGCGGCGCTCGCCGCCGTGGCCGGCTCGAACGAGCATCGCGCCATCCGGCAGGCGAGCGAGGCGCTCAACCGGGCGACCGAGGAGTTCGCCGGGCGTCGCATGGACGCCGGCGTGCGCCGCGCGCTGGCCGGCCGCAAGATCGCCAGCCTGGACCTCTGATGCCGAGGCTCAAGGTGCTGCCACATGCCGAGTTGTGCCCGCAGGGCGCGGAATTCGAGGCGCGGCCCGGGGTGTCGATCTGCAACGCGCTGCTCGAGCATGACGTCGACATCGAGCACGCCTGCGAGAAGTCCTGCGCCTGCACCACCTGCCACGTGATCCTGCGCGAGGGATTCCGGTCGCTCGAGCCCGCCGAGGAGAAGGAGGAGGACCTGCTCGACAAGGCCTGGGGGCTGGAAGCGAATTCACGCCTGTCCTGCCAGGCGCTGGTGGCGGACAAGGACTTGATCATCGAGATCCCGAAGTACACCATCAACTACGAGCGCGAGGGTGGGGGAAACAAATGAAGTGGACCGACACGCTGGACATCGCCATTGCCCTGAGCGAAAAATACCCCGATACGGACCCCAAGGCGGTGCGCTTTACCGACCTGTACCAGTGGGTGCTGCAGCTCCCCGGGTTCGACGACGATCCGAAGCGCTGCGGCGAGAAGATCCTGGAAGGCATCCAGATGGCCTGGATCGAGGAGGCGGAGTGAGCATGCTGGGCGAGCGTCTGGCGCGCGCATTTGCCGGCCGCAAGGTCCTCGAGCTGCGCGGCGGCGACAGCCGGTGGACAGCAGCGTTTGCCGATCGCGCCGCCCAGGTCACCACGCACGAGCTCGTCGGCGAAGACTTTGCGCTGCCGGATTTCGGCCGCCGCCACGACGCGCTGTTCGCGGCCTCGTGGTGGTCCCAGGTGCCCGCCGAGTGCCTGGATGCATATGTTTGCAGCAAGCGGTCGCCGCGGTGGCGCCGGGGGCTCTGATGGCGATCGTAGGCGAGCGCGGCGGCGGCGCGCCCACGGAAAGCGAATTGATTCGCCGCGCCTCGCGCTACGGCTGGGGTGCGAACGTCGAACTGCTGCCGGACTACTGGCTATTGACCTGGTGGGCGCCGCGCTGAGCGCGCCCGCAGCGCGCTACTTCGCGCGGTACTTGCCCCACAGTTCATCCAGCCGCGGGTAGCGGCCGCAGCCAGTGACATAGAAGTGGTAGCGCGCAGGATTCTTCTTGTAGTAGTCCTGGTGATAGTCCTCCGCCGGCCAGAACTCGCCCGCCGTCTCGATGGGCGTGAGGATTTTCTGCCTGAACGGCTTGTCCCTCTCCCATTTCGCTTTGGAGGCCTCGGCCAGGCGCTGTTGCTCGGCGTCGTGGGCGAAGATGCCCGGCCGGTACTGCGAGCCGTGGTCGCAGAACTGGCGGTCGATGTAGGTCGGGTCGTGATTCACCCAGAACGCCTCGAGCAACTTTTCGTAGCTCAGCTTCTTCGGGTCGTAGGTGACCTGCACCGCCTCGGTATGCCCGGTGCGCCCGGTCGACACCAGCGCGTAGCTGGGATTTCTCATCTGGCCGCCGGTGTAGCCGGAGACCGAGGACAGCACGCCAGGCAGCTTGTCCATGGCTTCCTCCAGGCACCAGAAGCAGCCGGCGGCGAACGTCGCCTTGGCGGTGTCCTGCGCATGCGCCAGCGCCGGAAACAGCAGCGCAAGTACCAGCACTATCCTTGTCATGGGGCGGCTCCTCGGTTCAGCCTTGGTCGCGCGGCAGGAGCGATCCTTACTCCACCTTCGCCTTCGCGCGCAGTTCGCGCACCAGGGCCTCGACCTTCTGCCGTGTCAGGCGCTGCTGGATCTGCGGCCGCACCTGCGCCAGCGGGGGAAAGTTCACCGCGCGCTGGTCCTCGAGCTGGATGACGTGGAATCCGAAGCGCGATTGCACCGGCGCGCTGGTGATCTGTCCCTTATCCAGTTTGACCATGGCGTCGGAGAATGCCTTGTCGAATGCCGCCGGCACATTCCAGTCGAGGTCGCCGCCGCGCTCGCGCGTGCCCTCATCCTTGGAGGACTTGCGTGCCAGCTCGTCGAACTTGCCGCCTTTCTTCAGTTCCGCCAGCACGCGGTTCGCCTCTTCCGCGGACTCGAGGAGGATATGGCGCGCGTGGTACTCGGTGGCGCCGGTCTGAGTGCGCGCGCGGTCGTATTCCTGCTGCACGTCGGCGTCGGTCACCGCGTGCTTTTTCATGTATTCGTTGATGTAGGCGCCCACCAGCACTTCCTGGCGCGCCATCTCCAGCTGCAGCAGCACGTCCTGGCGCTTGGCGATGCCGTTGCGCGCGGCCTCCTGCGCCACCAGCTCGCGGTTGATCAGGTCCTCGCGCACCGCGCCGCGTGTCTGGTCGTTGTCCGGCGCACCGCGCGCGACCTGCTGGCGCAGCATGAATTCGAGCCGCGAGCGCGGGATCGCGGTGCCGTTCACGGTGGCAACCGGCCCGCTGGCGGATTTGGCGGCAGGTTTGGCGCCGGGTTTGTCCGCTGCCGGCTGTGCCAGTGCGGGCAGTGCGAACGCTGCGGCCGCCGCAAGGGCGAGAAGACGGAAAGTCATTCGATGCCTTTCAACTGAGTGGAAATAGGGGCGCGCCCTTATGCACCCGCCCCCGGCTCGTCCGGGGCGCGTGCGGTGATGGCGAGCGCGTGGATCGGGTGCTGCATCATCTCGCCGAGCGCCTGGTACACCAGGCGGTGGCGCGCCAGGGTCGGCTTACCGGCGAACGCTTGCGCGACGATGATCAGGCGCCAGTGCGTGCCGCCGCCCTCGCGATAACCGGCGTGGCCGCGGTGTCGCTCGCTTTCGTCTTCGAGTTCGAGCACCTGGGGCTGCAGGGAGGCAAGGCGGGCGCGAATCTGTTCCGCGGTGCTCATGGCTTGGTTCCGGATTCGTCGACGTATTTGTACAGGACCAGCACCTGCACCGCGATGAACACCAGCATGAACCCGGTCAATCCCCAGAGCTTGAACTGCACCCAGAAAGCGAGGCTGAAGTTCTGCGCGATATAGAGGTTGAGAAATCCCATGAACACGAAGAACAGGATCCACGCGGTATTGAGGTGGCTCCAGACGCGAGCGGGCGCCGAGAAGCCTTTTTCCATCATGGCGCGAATGAGGTTCTTTTTCGCCACCACCGGCGCCAGCGCCAGCACCACGGCGAACAGCCAGTACAAGGCGGTCGGCTTCCACTTGATGAATCGTTCCTCCTTGAGGAACAGGGTCAGTCCGCCCAAGATGATGATCAGCACCATCGAGACCAGCAGCAACTTTTCGACTTTCTTGTAGCGCAACCACACGTAGGCGACCTGCGCGATGGTGGCCGGAATGATCACGGCGGTGGCGGCATAGATGCTGTCCGTCCACACGTAGGTCGCGACGAACAGGATGACCGGGAACAGGTCGAAGAGGAACTTCATGCGGCGGCGGCGATTCTACCCCAGTGCGGCGGGCACTACTTCCAGCCGCCAACCGCCTTGGTCGCCGTTTCGTTCAGCGGCCGGATCAGCAAGCCGGTGGCGGACACGTTCACGGCGTACTGCGCGCCGTCGGCCATTGGCGCGTACGCCGCGCTGCCGTACAGCGCATCGGCGAGCGGCAGCCAGCGCTGGTGCTCCTTGAGCAGCGCCCACAGGTCGAAGCCGGCGTCCGCCGGCAGCGCGTGCACCGTGCGCGGCGCGCTCTTTTCCTGCGCGGTATCGGCGTAGCGCCCGGCGACGCGCTCGAAGCGATACAGCGTATCCAGCCCGAGCACCGTTCCCATGCCCTTCCACTTGAGCACGCGCGCATCGATCTGCCACTCGTCGCCGCGCAGCTCGAAACGCCGCGCCGGCGCAGTGCTCGGCACCAGCAGTAGCTCAAAGCGCTTGGGCGCGATTTCGCGGAATACCGCGCGCGCCGCCTCCTGCTCCTTTGGTGAGCCGCGCGTAGCTGTGCAGGCCTGCGGCGAGCATCGCCCCGGCCGTGCCGAGGGCGGCGACGACCGCGGCGATCACCAGGAACACGATGCCGCTGCGGATCTGCCAGTCGCGCAGGCGGCTCACGGCTTCGACCAGCAGCAGCAGCGCGATCACGCCGCCGACGCCGGCGATGACGACCAGCACCGTTTCTGGACTGAGCGCGGCGATCCAGGCGGGCATCGGCGTCTAGCCCAGCAGCCCGCGTTCGCGGTGCCAGTCGATGATGGCCTGCCGCGGGTAGGCGCGAAAGCGCCGCTCGCCCTTGCCCTTGGGCACGGCGACCCAGGCCGCCTTGGAGTCGAGCAGGATGTGCTGGCGCTCCTTCGGGGTGGGCAATTTGGTGTCGATGGCGGAGGCGAACGGGTAGATCCATTCGGCCCAGCGGCGATCCCATACCCACAGCGCGCTGCCGCATTTCGGACAGAAATGGCGCTCGCCGCCGCCGCGCGTGGCGCGGTAGCTCCGGGTCCGGCCCTTGACCTTGAAGCTTGCCGCCTGGCCCATGATGTTCACTGCCGAGCCGCCGCCGCCCGCGGTCTTGCGGCAGATCGAGCAGTAGCAGTGCAGGTAGGGATAGGGCGTCCCGGATTCGACCGAAAAGCGCACGGCGCCGCAATGGCAGGAGCCCTTGAGTAGCATGCGGCTAATATACCGGGAACCCGTGGAGGACGATGTGTCGCTGGTCACACTGATCGAATACGCCGATGCCAACGCCGAAGTGCGCGCGGTCTACGACGACATCATGCGCACGCGCGGCGTGGACTGGATCAACAATTTCTGGAAGGCACTCGCCAATGACCCGGCGCAGTTGCGACGCCAGTGGGAGACGGTGAAGCAGGTGATGGCGCCGGGCGCGCTCGATCCCCTGGTGAAAGAGATGGTGTACGTGGCGGTCAGCGCCACCAACGGCTGCGAGTACTGCACCTACTCGCACACTGCGTCGGCGCGCAACAAGGGCATGAGCGACGCCATGCTGATGGAATTGATGGCGGTGGTGGGACTCGCCAACGAAACAAACCGGCTCGCCAACGGGCTGCGCGTGCCCGTGGACCCGCGCTTCAAGCCCTAGCGCGCACCCGAGCGGTCCCACAGGTTGGGCAGCGTCGCGTTGGCATAGCCGGAGACGAAATCGCGCGGTGCGCCGCTCGCCGCGTCGTAAGTATGGCGCCGCACGGCGCCGATGTTGGCGCCGTAGACGTGGATGCTCACCGCGGTCTGCGTCCCGGGGTTCGACACCACGTGGATGTCGCCGATGCGTGGCGAGACGCGGTCCACGTCGCCCGGCCGAACCGGATGGCGGCCAACGGACTTGAGCTCGCGCGAGTATTCCTCGCACAATTCTTCGCCGCGCAGCACGCCCACCAGGCCCCACACCGTGTGGTCGTGGATCGGGGTCTTCTGGCCGGGCATCCAGACGAAGCTCACGACCGAAAAACGCTCCATTGGGTCGCAGTGCAGCAGATATTGGCGATAGCCGTCGGGGGACGGTAGGGCGAACGCTTCCGGCAGCCAGTCGTCCTGCGCGATCAGGCCGCGCAACAACTTCTCGCCCTCGTCCAGCATGCGCTGCTCATCCGCGCCGTGGCGCTCGGCGAGCCGGGTCATGTCCTGGATGAAACTCCTCAGGCGCGCGAGGTTGCTCATGCCTTAAGCTCCGGGGTCATGAGCGCGATTCTATCGCCCCGGCTCGGCATCCCGCTGCTGATGCTGCTCGCCACAATCTTCGCGGCCAACCACATCGCTGCGCGGCTGACCTTCGATCACGGCACCAGCATTGCCACGGCTGTCGCCGTGCGCTCCGGCGCGACCGCGCTGGTGATGGTCGGTTTGCTGCGCCTGCACGGGATCCCGATGGCGCTGCCGCGCGCGACGCTGGCGCGCGGCCTCGGCATCGGCTTGCTGGTCGCGGTGCAGAGTTTCTGCCTGTATTCCGCCGTGGCGGCCATCCCGGTGGCCCTGGCGCTGCTCGCGTTCAACACCTTTCCCATGTTGTTCGTGCTGCTCACCTGGGCTGCCGGCGGCGACAACCCGGGGCGGCGCGCCCTGGTGGCGATGCCGCTCGCGCTCGTCGGCCTGGTGCTGGCGCTGGACATCGTCGGCACGCTCGAGGCGATCGCCGGTCGCTGGGCCGAAATCGGCGTCGGCGTGGGCTGGGCGCTCGGTGCGTCCACCTCGTTTGCGCTGGTGCTGTTCCTCACCACGCGGCACCTCAAGGATGTCGACGGGCGGCTGCGCACGCTGCTCATGATGGGCGCGACCGCGGTGGCGGTGGGACTGGCCGGTGCGGCGAGCTCGACGCTTGCGCTGCCCGCGGACGGCACCGGCTGGTTGGGGCTGGTGCTGCTGACCGTGCTCTATGGCACCGCCATCACGGCCATCTTCACGGTGGTGCCGCGCCTTGCGGCGGCGAGCAACACGGCGGCGCTCAATTTCGAGCCGATCGCGGCGCTGGCGCTCGGTTGGGCGATCATCGGCCAGTCGGTCGAGCTGCGCCAGCTGGTCGGCGCCTTCATCGTCGTCGGCGCGGTGATCCTCATCGGCACCAAGCGGCATTGAGCCGCGGGCCGATGGCGTACGGTGGGCCATCGGCGTACGGTGGGCCATCGGCCCACCAAAGAAATTGTAGCGTGGGCCACTGGCCCACCCTCCTGTCAACCAAATGGCGCGCTGTGCGCTGTTCGGAGCATGTCGATCTACCGGCGCGCCCGCGTTCCGGGCGCCTCGTACTTCTTCACCGTCAATCTGGAGGACCGGACCTCCCCCCTGCTGATTGAGCGCGTGGATGCGTTGAGGCAGGCGTTTGTGCTGACCAGACGCGAATTGCCATTTCTCATCGACGCGATCGTGATTCTCCCGGATCACCTGCATTGCATTTGGACGTTGCCGGACAGCGACGATGATTTCCCGTCGCGCTGGCAACGGATCAAGGGGCGCTTTTCGCGTGCCTGTCCAGATGGCGAGACGATTACCGCGAGCCGCGGACGCAAGCGCGAACGCGGGATCTGGCAGCGCCGATACTGGGAGCATCTGCTGCGTGATGAGCTGGATTTCGCGGCCCATGTGGACTACATCCACTACAACCCGGTAAAGCACGGCTACGCGGACCGAGTGCTCGACTGGACGCATTCGAGTTTTCATCGTTACGTGCGGGAGCAGACGTTACCGCCCGATTGGGGAGGGACTCGTGAAAGCCGATTGCCGCTAGGCGGCTACGGGGAGAGAAGCTCGTAGGGTGGGCCGTTGGCCCACCCTACGAGATCTTCACGTACTCGTAGTCGACCGGCAGGTTGTTGATGCCGCGCTCGGGCGGCGCGATCCAGCCCGCCATCTTGCCGGGCTCGACCACGCGCTTCATCAGGCTGCGCACGAACGCCCGGTCGGCTTCGGACGGGATCCACTCGTGCAGGCGCCGGTCGTACTCCTCGCGCGAAACGAGCTTGCCCTGCGGCGTCACCGGCTGGTCGACCCAGGCGCCGATGGAGCGGCGGAAATGCGTCGAGGGCAGCGCCAGCCGGAGCGCGTGGCCAGCGCGCTCGATGACGCGGTTCCAGCGCTTGAGGCCGATCTCGCAGTCCTTGAGGTAGGACTCGCGCATCACCTCGTTCAGCGCGTTCAGCATCGGTACGTCTTCCACGCCCTTCGGCGTCTCGAGCTTGAACTGCGCGGCGCGCAGCACGTGATCTTCATACTGCGACTCGTCGGGCCGGCCCTTGACGCCGTTGGCGAAATTGGATGCGGAGTTGGACGAGACCTCCGAGCCGAACAGGTCGAGCGAGGAGGAGCACCAGAAGTTGAGGTACTTCTGCAGCAGCGGCAGGTCCACCGCGCCTGCGGCGCGGATCTTCGCCGGGTCGTCGGTGCCGAGTTCCTTCATCACCTCGAGCGTTCTCTTCACGACGCGGCCGATGCCGGTCTCGCCTACGAACATGTGGTGCGCTTCTTCGGTGAGCATGAAGCGGCAGGTGCGCGACAGCGGGTCGAACGCCGACTCGGCGAGGCTCTTGAGCTGGTACTTGCCGTCCCGATCCGTGAAGTAGGTGAAGCAGAAGAACGACAGCCAGTCCGAGACCGGCTCGTTGAACGTGCTGAGGATGCGCGGCTTGTCGGCGTCGCCCGAATGGCGCGCGAGCAGTTCCTCGGCTTCCTCGCGGCCGTCACGGCCGAAGTAGGCGTGCAGCAGGTACACCATGGCCCACAGGTGGCGGCCTTCCTCGACGTTCACCTGGAACAGGTTTCTCAGGTCGTAGAGCGACGGGCAGGTGTGCCCGAGCAGGCGCTGCTGCTCGACTGACGCGGGCTCGGTGTCGCCCTGCGTCACGATCAGGCGGCGCAGCGTCGAGCGGAACTCGCCCGGCACCTGCTGCCACGCGGGCTGGCCCATGTTGTCGCCGAAGCCGATCTTGCGCTCGGCCACCGGGTCGGCGAGGAAGATGCCCCAGCGGTAGTCGGGCATCTTCACCGCGCCGTAGGTGGCCCAGCCGTCGGCGTCCACCGAGGTGGCGGTGCGCAGGTAGACCTCGGAATTCTGGAAGTCGCTCGGTCCCATGCCCTGCCACCATTGCAGGAAGTGCGGCTGCCAGTGCTCCAGCGCGCGCTGCAGGGTGCGGTCGTTCGCCAGGTCGACGTTGTTGGGGATCTTCTCGCTGTAGTTGATTCCGGACATGGCTAGACCCGCTCCTTGTTGAATTTGGCCTTCGCGCCGGTGCCGTACACCTTGAGCGCGCCCTGCTCGCCGACCGCATTGGGGCGGATGAAAATCCAGTTCTGCCAGGCCGAGAGGCGGCCGAAAATGCGCGTCAGCATGTTTTCCCGTCCGCTGAAGCGCAGGCTCGCCTCCATGCCGGTGAGCGCGTCCGGCGACAGGCTGGCGCGCTCCTCGATGGCGATGCGCACCTCGTCTTCCCAGTCGAGCTCGTCCGGCGTGGCGGTGACCAGGCCCAGCTTGCCCGCCGCCTTGGCGTCGTACACCCTGCCGCGCTCGAGCTCGGGCACCACGCCGCAGTAGCGCGCGCTCAGGCGCGCGTCGCCGCTCACCATCGGGTAAGTGCCGAAATTGAGCGCCGACAGGGCGAGGCCGGCGCCGTTCTCGGCGTCCAGCATGAAGCTGCGGTCGGCGGCCAGCGCCAGTTCCAGCAGCGTACCGGCGAAACACGACCCGGGTTCGATCACCGCGAACATCGAGCGCGAGGACACGTCCAGCCGCGCGAGCGTGCGGCGCAGGTAACCCAGGGTCTCGCGCACGAACCAGTCGGCGGCATTCTTTTCGAGCAGCGCGTCGAGCTCCAGCACGCGCGCAATGTCGCCCTGGGTCTTGAGGATCCACAGCCCGAGCTCGAGCTGGTTGTGCCGCAGGTCGAGGATCGCGCGGTCCAGTTCCCGGGCGAGGCGCAGCGGATACCAGTCGGCGCTGCGCTCGAGCTTCACGTGTTCCGGCCCGCGCACGGTGATCTCCGCGGTGCCGGTTGCGGCATCGATGTGCACCTGCACGATGCGGTTTTCACCCAGCGGCGCAAGCGCCACGCCCAGGCCGCCGGGACGGTCGGAGCGCTGCGCAAGTTCCAGCGCGCGCGCCTTCACGGCGTCCGCGAACTGCTGCGGCTTGGCCACATGGTCCACCAGCTTCCACTCCCTGGCGCGGTCGGCGCGCACCCCCTCGGCCGTGGTGCAGAACACGTCGGCGAGGTCGCGGCGCACTTTCCGCTTGTCAATGATGCGCGTCAGCCCGCCGGTGCCCGGCAGCACGCCGAGCAGCGGCACTTCGGGCAGGCTCACGGTGCTGGAGCGGTCATCCACCATCAGGATTTCGTCGCAGGCGAGCGCCAGCTCGTAGCCGCCGCCGGCGGTGGTGCCGTTCAGCGCGGCGAGGAACTTCAGCCCCGAATGCTCGCTCGCGTCCTCCAGACCGTTCCGGGTCTCGTTGGTGAACTTGCAGAAGTTCACCTTCCAGGCATGCGAGCTGGTGCCGAGCATGTAGATGTTGGCGCCCGAGCAGAACATGCGGCTCTTGCCGCTGGTGAGTACCACAGCCTGCACCTCGGGATGCTCGAAGCGGATGCGGTTCAGCGCGTCGTGCAGTTCGATGTCCACGCCCAGGTCGTAGGAATTGAGCTTGAGCTTGTAGCCGGGCGCGATGCCCTTGTCCTCGGCGATGTCGAGCGTTAGGGTGGCGAGCGGGCCGTCGCAGCCGAGCTTCCAGTGGTGGTAGTGCTCCGGTGCAGTGTCGAAGCCGACCTGCACGGCCATGTTTTCGGGTGCGTTCATGCGTTCTCCTTGGCGGCCAGCGCCTTCAGTTCGGCGAAGCTCTGCTTCAGCGCCCGGCCGGTGGTGTTGAGCACCGCGTCGGCTCGCGCGTACAGCCGGTCGCGGTCCGCGAGCAGGCGCCGGATTTCCTCCAGCGCGGCAGCGCTGCCCTTGAACGGGCGCAGGTCGCCTTGCGCCATGACCCGCTGCATGTGCTCCTCCGGCGTGGCCTTGAGCCACACGCAGGTGCAATGGTCGAGCAGCAGATTGTAGGTATCGGGGTCGGTCACCAGGCTGCCCCCCGCGGCGATCACCGCGCGCGCGTGCTGCTTCAGCACGCGCGCCAGCGCCTTCCTTTCGAAGCGCCGGAACACCTCCTGGCCGTACATCGAGAACACTTCGCCCAGCGGTGCACCGGCTTCCTGTTCTACTTCGCGGTCCAGCTCGATGAACGGCAGGCCGAGCGCCTGCGCGAGCTTCGTGCCGAGCGTGGACTTGCCGGCGCCGCGCAGCCCGAGCAAGGCGATGCGCGTGTTCTTCGACGCGGCGCCGTGCTCGCGCACCAGCACTTCGACCGGTACCTGCATGGCATGCGCGAGCTTGCGCAGCAGCAGCACCGAGATGTTGCCCTGGCCGGCCTCGAGTTGCGCCAGGTAGCGCTCCGAGAGATCGGAGGCGAGCGCCAGTGCCTTGCGCGTCATGGCATGCGCGGCGCGCCAGGCGCGCACGCGGTCGCCGAGGCGGCCCAGGTAGGCGGCTTCGGCCTGGTCTTCGCGCTGCAGCGTGCTCGGCGGTGCGCCCATGCGGTATAGTGCTTGCGTGGTGGAAGAGCCTGCATTATAGTGTGTGGCGCATGAAAATCAACCTCCTCGTCGGCACCATGACCGGCACGGCGCAGCTGTGCGCGCAGGAGATCGAACTGGCCCTGGACGGGGACGAGGTCCAGGTCGCGACGCTGCTGATGGACAAGCTCGATCCTTCCGTGTTCGCCGACCGGGCGGCGGTGTACCTGGTGTGCACGTCCACCTACGGGCAGGGCGACGTGCCGGACAACGCCAAGGGGCTTTACGGGGCGCTGTGCTCGGGCAAGCCCGACCTGTCGGGCGTGCGCTACGGCGTGTTCGGCCTGGGCGATCGCACCTACGCCGAGACCTTCAACTTTGGCGGCAAGCATTTCGACGAGATCCTTGCGGCGCTGGGCGCCGAACGGATCGGCGAGCGCTACACGCACGATGCTTCGAGCGGCACGCTGCCCGAAGAGATCGCCATGGAATGGGCGCAACAGTGGGTGGAAAAGGTGCGTGAGCGCCTGTCTCAGGCGGCTTAGAATTGCGCGCGAGGAGGATTGCATGGAACTAGCACGGGCCGACCATTCCGTTTCGCCGCCGCGCATCGAAGTGCCGCGCGAGTACAACGCGGCCTACGACCTGATCGAGCGAAACCTGCAGGCCGGGCGTGCCGGCAAAGTCGCGTTCCACGACGACGCGGGCTCGATCACCTATGCCCAGCTCGCCGAGCGCGTGAACCGCTTCGGCAGCGGCCTGTTGGCACTGGGCTTGCGCATGGAAGACCGCGTGCTCATCGCCATGCACGACAGCGCGGATTGGCCGGTGGCCTTTCTGGGCGCGATCCGCGCCGGGATCATCCCGGTGGCGGTCAACACGCTGCTCACCAGCAAGGATTTCCTGTACATGCTGTCCGACAGCCGGGCCAAGGCGCTCGTGGTGTCGGAAGCGCTGCTGCCGCAGTTCAAGCCGGTCCTCGACGGACTGCCGTTCCTGCAGCAGGTCATCGTCTCGGGCGCATCGTTCAACGACGTGCTGGCCAAGGGCAAGCCGCAGCTCGACCCTGCGCCCACCACGCGCGACGACGCGTGCTTCTGGCTGTACTCCTCGGGCTCGACCGGCATGCCCAAGGGCACCGTGCACGCGCACTCGAGCATGATCGAGACCGCGGAGCTGTACGCGCGCAGCGTTCTGGGGATGAAGGAGTCGGACGTCGTGTTCTCCGCGGCGAAACTGTTCTTCGCCTACGGCCTGGGCAATTCGCTGTCGTTCGTCCTCGCGACGGGCGCGACCGCGGTGCTGATGGCCGAGCGGCCGACGCCAGCCGCCGTGTTCAAGCGGTTGACCGGGAAGAAGCCGACGCTGTTCTTCGGCGTGCCGACGCTGTACGCGGCAATGCTCGCCGACGCGGAGTTTCCGAAGAAAGAAGCGCTGTCGCTGCGCAGCTGCGTCTCCGCGGGGGAGGCGCTGCCGCCGCAGATCGCCAAGAGTTTCAAGGAGAAGACCGGGCTCGACATCCTGGACGGCATCGGCTCGACTGAAATGCTGCACATCTTCCTGTCCAATCGGCCGAACGATTTCCGCCTCGGCTCGACCGGAAAGGCGGTCCCGGGGTATGCATTGAGGCTGATGGACGAGCAGGGCGAACCGGTGAAGCAGGGCGAACTCGGCGAACTGGAAATCTCGGGGCCGACCAGCGCCATGTACTACTGGAACAACCGCGCCAAGAGCCGCGCTACGTACACCGGCGTATGGACCAAGAGCGGCGACAAGTACACGCAGGACGCGGACGGCTTCTACGTCTACGGCGGGCGCACCGACGACATGCTGAAAGTGGGCGGGATCTGGGTGTCGCCGGCGGAGGTGGAGGCGGCACTGGTCGGCCATCCGTCGGTGCTCGAGGCGGCGGTGGTCGGCAAGGAAGACGAGCAGAAGCTGGTGAAGCCCAAGGCCTACGTGGTGCTCAAACCCGGGGCGAAGGCCACCGATGAGGAACTGAAGGCGCACGTGAAGTCGAAGCTCGCGCCCTACAAGTACCCGCGCTGGATAGAATTCGCGAACGAATTGCCGAAGACGGCGACCGGGAAGATCCAGCGGTTCAAGTTGCGCGCTTGAGCGAACTCGCGCTTTCCACGGCGTCGACCGAGGCACGCGACTTCTATCTCCAGGGGGTGGACCTGCTCCTCGGCGCCAAGCCCGGGCCGGAGCAGGCGTTTCAGCAGGCGATCGGCGCGGACCCCCAGTTCGCACTGGCGCACGCCGGCGAAGCGCGGGCATTGTTTCTCTGCGCAAGGATTCCCGAGGCAAAGGCCGCCGCGCTGATGGCGCGCGAGCTGGCAAAGAATCTTCCGCAGCGCGAAAAGAACAACGTCGAAGTCCCTCTCCTCACCATCGAAGGCGGTTCCGCCAGGGCCTACAAGCTCGCGCGCGAACACCTGATGCAATACCCGCGCGACGCGATGGTGCTCGCCCCCTGCACCGGCGTATTCGGGCTGATCGGCTTTTCCGGCCGCAAAGGCAGGGAGCAGGAGCTGCGTTTGTTGATGGAGGAACTCGCCCCGCACTGGAACGAGGATCCGTTCTTCCTGACGCAACTCGCCTTTGCGCAAGTCGAGACTGGCGACATCGAACGGGCGCGAAGGAACATCGAGCGCGCAATGGAACGGGACTCGCGCAGCGCCCACGGCGCGCACGTGAAGGCGCACGTGCACTATGAAGCCGGGGAGAAGGAAGCGGGATTAAAGTTCCTGCAGAAGTGGCTGCCGGACTACGCGAAGGAAGGGCTCCTACATTGCCATATCAGCTGGCACATTGCCCTCTGGCAGTTGGAACTGGGTGATCACGACGCGGCGATGACGACCTACCTCAAGGGCGTGCACCCGGGAGCTTCCTGGGGTCCGCCGATCAACGCGCTCAGCGACTCGGCCTCGTTCCTGTGGCGCGCCCAAATCGCCGGCATGACGCGCAACGCGAAAATCTGGCAGGAGGTCAGCAGTTACGGCACGAAAAATTTCCCCGCGGCTAGCCTTGCATTCGCCGATGTGCACCGGGCGCTGGCCTACGCTGCGACCGGAGACCAGCCGGCACTGCAGAACATGCTCGAAGAACTGCGCGACCGGCAGGACGCCGGCAAGCTCCTCGCCGGCCCGATCGTCCCGGCGCTGGCCGAAGCCTTCGGCGACTTCGTGCGCAAGGACTACGCCAAGGCCGTCGCGCTGATCGAACCGTATCTCGCCGAGCACGAGCGCATCGGCGGCAGCCGCGCACAGCGGCGTCTCATCGACCTGACGCTCGCCGCGGCGCGCGCGGTAAACTAATCCTTTTGCCGATCACAAGGAATCTCATGGCACAAGAGAACGAAAAGCGCACCGCCGATCCGAGCATGGATGGAGCGGCGATGTACCTTGAGGAAGTCTTCACCGACCGGCGCATCGGCACCATTCGGCGCCTCACGCCGGTGAAGCCGGACGCCACCACCGACATCGCCCGGCCCGTAATCTACGTCGGCGAGACGCAGGTGATGACGCAGGTCGGCACGCTGCCCATCGCTTTCGAGATCCCGGCCTCGACGCTGGATGGCGCCGCGAAGCAGTTCGGCGGCCTCGCCAAGGAAGCGATCGATCGCGCGATGAAGGAATTGCAGGAAATGCGCCGCCAGGCGGCCTCGTCCATCGTCGTGCCGCAGGGCGGGATCCCCGGCGGCAAGATCCAGATGCCCTAGGGTTTCGGCGGGGGCGGTGGCGGGGGCGCCGCAGTGCGCGGCTCGTTGCGCTGAAAGGCATAACCCGCCACGGGAACCTTGTGCCCTTTCGCGTACATGCACTGCTGGTACGCAAAGTCGTAGCTGCGTTGCGTGTTACGGGCAGTGCCTTGTGCGGCGCCGCTGCCGGCGAGCGCGCCGACCACCAGTCCCGCGCCTGCTCCCGAACCCGCGCCCTGATGCCCGCCGATCAGCGCGCCCGCGGCGGCGCCTACGGCGGTGCCGACCACGGCGCTCTTGACGCCGCTGTCCATTGCGGCCTGGTCCGGTGTCGATCCGTTCACCTGAAAGCTCGCGTATTGCCGGCACTCGACGTCATCAGCGCGGAACTGCTCGAAGCTCTTGGTGCTGCCGGGCAGCACCAGCACGCTCGGGCCCGTAGGCGTGCTGACGCAGGCCGCCAGGAGGAGCGTTGCGCCCAGGGCTATTGCTGCTGCGGGTGCGGTACGACTCGGTGCCATGGGTTCGCGCATTGCTTGACGTAGGGATAGTAGGTATTGGAATCGGGACAGAAATACCAGTATTGGGTGGCGTCCAGCTCCTGTCCGACCTGATCCTTCTCGATGTAGACCTGCGGCTCGGGGCGGTAGGCGACTGCAGGATCGCGGTAATAGTAATAGGGGGGTCCGTAGTACCACGGCGCATGCCAGAAGAACGGCGCCCCAAACATCACGCCGATACGCACGCGGGGATGCCCCCGATCTGCGGCAGCCGGGCCGGCGAGAAGCCCGAGGCAGGCCAATAACACCAGAAAAAGCGCGCCACGCATGCAGTAAGCGTAATCTTCTCCCGCCGCGGGAGGCGTAACAATTTGTATCATGCGGCAGATGCAGATCTGTGTCCTCGGCGCCGGCCCCGCCGGCCTGCTTTTTTCGCTCCTCGCCAAGCGCAGAAATCCGCGCTGGCGCATCGAAGTCCACGAGCAGAACCCGCCGGACGCCACCTTCGGCTTCGGCGTTGTCTTCTCCCAGGGCGCGCTGGCCTTCCTCGAGCGCGACGCCCCCGACCTGCATGCCAAGCTGTCCGCGCGCATGGAATCCTGGCCGATGCAGCGCATCGTGCACCGCGGTGCGGTGGTGGAGATCGACGGCAATGGCTTCTCCGCCATCGGGCGGCTGGACCTGTTGCACTTCCTGCAGGGGCTATGCCTCGATGCCGGCGTGGATATCCAGTTTGACCGGCGGCTCGACACGCCGCCGCCGGCAGATCTCGTCGTCGGCGCCGACGGGCTGAACTCGGTGGTGCGGCAGGGCAGGCGATTCGAGCCGCAGGTCGAGTGGCTGAGCAACAGGTTCGTCTGGTACGGCACTGCGCAGCGCTTCGATTGCCTGACGCTCACCTTCCGCGAAAACGAGCACGGCGCCTTCGTCGCCCACCACTACCGTTACAGCCCGGAGATGAGCACGTTCCTGGTCGAATGCGACGCGGCGACCTGGCGGCGCGCGGGGCTCGATCGCATGGACGATGCCGGATCGCGCGCCTACTGCGAGCGCGTATTCGCGCCCGACCTGGGAGGACAGGCGCTGCAGTCGAACCATTCGCTGTGGCGGCAGTTCCCGCTGCTGTCCAACCGCCGCTGGTCGGCCGGCAATGCCGTGCTGATCGGCGACGCCCTGCGCAGCATGCATTTTTCCATCGGCTCGGGCACGCGCCTCGCGCTCGAGGACGCCATCGCGCTGGACCGTGCCTTCGACGGGGCGGGCCACGATGTGCCGCGCGCGCTCGCGGCGTTCGAGCGCGAGCGCCGGCCGGTGGTGGAAAAACTCTATGCGGCGGCCAGCGCGAGCTCCCACTGGTACGAGCAGTTCCCGGAGCGCATGCGCCGCTTCGACGCGCTGGGTCTGGCGTACGACTATATGACCCGCAGCGGGCGCATGGACGCCGCGCGCCTGCGCCGCCTCGCCCCCCGCTTCATGGCCCGGGTGGACGCCGCCGGGATTTCGGCCTAGTATTTGAACAATGGTTCAAGTTCTGAACGTTGGTTCCGTGCGCCAATCCTCGGCCCGCGTGCGCGAGCGGAACGAGGCGCGCCGGCTCGACATCCTGCGCGCCGCGGCGCGCGTGTTCCGCCGCCGCGGCATTGCCGCCGCCGGCATGCGCGAGATCGCCGAGGAAGCGGGCCTGTCGCCGGGCAACCTGTACCACTACTTCTCCGGCAAGGACGAGATCCTGCTGTTTTGCCAGGAAAACACGCTGCAGCGCATGCTGGCCGCCGTGCAGTCCGCGCAGGGCACGGCCGCCGACCGACTGCGCTCGGTGCTGCACGCGCACGTGCACTGCATGCTCGATGAGCTCGAAGGCGCCACGGCGCACCTCGACGTGGAATCGCTCCCCGCCAAGCTGCGCGCGCCGATGATCGTCAAGCGCGACGCCTATGAGCGCGGGGTGCGCGCCATCGTCGCCGCCGGCGTGAAAAGCCGCGAGTTCGCGCGCTGCGACGCGGCGCTGGTCACGCGCGCCATGCTTGGGGCGGTGAACTGGACGGCGCGCTGGTACCGGCCGGACGGCGCGCTGGGCGCGGACGAGATTGCGGACGCGCTGTCCGAATACCTGGTGAAGGGACTGGCATGAATGCGGTGCGCATAAAGCTGCGCGTCAACGGCGAGGAGCAGGAGATCCTGTTCCATTCCTACAAGACGCTGCTCGAAGTGCTGCGCGAGGACCTCAACCTCACCGGCACCAAGCATGGCTGCGAACTGGGCGAGTGCGGCGCCTGCGCCGTCCTGGTGGACGGCGAGCCGGTGCTTTCCTGCCTGACGCTGGCCCTGGAATGCGAAGGCCGCTCGATCGAGACCGTCGAAGGACTGGCGCAGGGCACGAAGCTGCATCCGCTGCAGGCCGCGTTCGCCGATTGCGGCGGCTCGCAGTGCGGCTACTGCACGCCCGGCATGCTGATGACTGCGAAAGCGCTCCTCGAGGCCGAGCCCGATCCCAGCCGCGAGCGCATCAGGGAGGCGATCTCGGGCAACCTGTGCCGCTGCACGGGCTACCAGCAGATCGTCGATGCGATCGAGCGCGCTGCCGCGGAAATGAGAGGGACACGCGCATGAGCACGGAGAACAAGCGCTTCAACGTGATTGGCAAGGCGCGCCGGCGCGTCGACGGGCGCGCCAAGGCGCTGGGGCAGTTGCGCTTCGCCGATGACCTCGTGCTGCCGCGCATGCTCCACTGCAAGATGCTGCGTTCGTCGCTGCCGCACGCGGTCATCGAATCGATCGACGTGACCCGCGCCGAACAGCATCCGGGCGTGCACCTCGTACTTACGGGCAAGGATTTTCCGATTCCCTTCGGCATCATGCCGGTGTCTCTGGACGAATATGCACTGGCACCCGAGCGCGTACGCTATGTCGGCGATCCGGTCGCCGCGGTGATTGCCGGGGACGAGCACACCGCGAACGAGGCGCTGGATCTGATCGAAGTGAAATACCGTCCGTTGCCGACCATCGCCACGCCCGAAGAAGCGCTGGCGCATCCCGAGCCGCGGATCCACGACTATGGCGAGCAGGGCAATATCCACCGCAACCTGGCCTACGAGTTCGGCGACGTGGAGGAGGCACTCGCCAAGTCCGAGCACGTGTTCGAGGACACCTTCTTCTTCCAGGGCAACACGCACCTGGCGATGGAGCAGCAGGCCGCGCTCGCCACGGTCGAGGGCGACGGCAAGCTGCTGCTCTCGACGAGCACGCAGAACCCCCACTACCTGCATCGCCAACTCTCGCGCGTGCTGCAGATGCCGGCCTCGCATATCCGCGTCATCGCCACGCCCAACGGCGGCGGCTTCGGCGGCAAGTGCGATCCGGCCAACCACGAAATCGTGGTCTCCAAGGCGGCGCTGCTGCTGGGCCGCCCGGTGAAGATCTGCCTGACGCGCGAGGAGGTGTTCTATCAGCACCGCGGCCGGCATCCGGTGCTGATGAAATTCCGCACCGGCGTCACCAAGGACGGCAAGCTGACGGCGATGCACCTGCAGACGCTGCTCGACGGCGGCGGCTACGGCTCGCACGGCCCGGCGAGCACCTTCTACACCGGCGTGCTGACGCCGGTCACCTACGAGCTGCCGCGGTTCAAGTTCGAGGCGTGCCGCACCTTCACCAACAAGCCGCCCTGCGGCCCCAAGCGCGGCCATGGCACGCCGCAGCCGCGCTTCGGGCAGGAAGTGCAGCTGGACAAGATCGCCGAGAAGCTCGGGCTCGATCCGGCCGACATGCGGCTCAACATGGTCACCAAGCGCGATTCGCTCACCGCGAGCTGGCTGCGCATCGGCTCCACCGGCCTCGCCGAGTGCATCCGCACCGTGGTCGAGCGCTCGGGCTGGAAGCAAAAGCACCGCAAGCTTCCCCTGGGGCGCGGCGTCGGCATCGCCTGCAGCGCCTACATGTGCGGCGCCGGCGTGTCGATCTACTGGAACAAGATGCCGCACACGGGCGTGCAGCTGCTGCTCGATCGCAGCGGCCAGGTCACGGTGTTTTGCGGGGCGACCGAACTGGGGCAGGGCTCCGATGACGTGCTCGCGACCATCGTCGCCGAGGTGCTCGGCATCGACACCGGCCTGGTGCGCTGCGTCACCGGCGATACCGGCATCACGCCCATCGACCTCGGTTCGTACTCGAGCCGCGTGACCGTGATGATGGGCAACGCCGCGCTGCAGGCCGCAGGCCGCGTGCGCGAGAGCATCGCCGCAGCCGCGTCCGAATCGCTTGGGGTTGCGCCGGATCGCGTCGTGTTCTCGCAAGGGCGGGTGTTCGCTGCCGAAGATCCGGACAAAGGCATGAGCTTTACCGAGGCGATCGCGCTGGCCGAGGCGAAATTCGGCACCCTCTCCACGGTCGGCTCGTATTCGCCGCCCAGGGCACCGGGCCGATACAAGGGCGCGGGCGTCGGACCTTCGCCCGCCTACAGCTTCTCCGCCTGCGTGGTGGAAACTGAAGTCGACCCCGAAACCGGCTGGATCACGGTGCCGAAGATCTGGATCGCGCACGACATCGGCCGCACGCTCAACCCGGTGCTCGCGCGCGGGCAAGTGATCGGCGGCGTGTACATGGGGCTGGGCGAGGCGCTGATGGAAGAGCAGGTATTCCGGCGCCTGCCGCCCAAGCTCTCCGGCGCGCTGGTGCACCGCATTCCGTCCCTGCTCGAGTACAAGAGCCTCACCGCCCTCGACATGCCCGAGGTGGACGTGACGCTGATCGAGGAGCCCGATGCGAACGGCCCGTTCGGAGCGAAGGAAGCCGGGCAGGGGCCGCTGCTGCCCGTGATGCCGGCGGTGGCGAACGCGATCTACGACGCGGTGGGCGTGCGCATCGACGAAGTGCCCATCACGCCGGACAAGGTGCTCAGAGCGCTCGAGCTGAAGGCGCAGGGCAAGACCCCGCGCGTGGGGCCGGAGAATTTTCCGCAGGTGCCTTATCCCGCGCCCATCCGTGTGCTGCCGCCCTGGGAGGGCGGCGACGGGGACGAGCTCAAGTCGCCCGCAGGTGAACCCTGGCGCAAGAAGGTGGCGGCATGATGCGGCTGCCGTGGTTCGAGTTTCGCGCGCCGCGCTCGATCGCGGAGGCGGCCAGGATCCTCGCGGACGAGGGCCCGCAGGCGATGCTGATCGCCGGCGGCACCGACCTGATCCCGAACATGAAGCGCCGTCATCAGTCGCCCAGGACGCTGGTGTCGCTGCGCGGCGTGCGCGAGCTGAGAAAGTCGAACGGCACGCTCGGCGCGGGGCTCACGCTTTCCGATCTGGTGAACGACGGCGCGATCCGCGAACGATACCGCGGCCTGTGGCAGGCGGCCGCGCAGGTGGCCACCGCGCACCTGCGCAACATGGGCACGCTCGGCGGCAATCTGTGTCTGGATACGCGCTGCACCTACTACAACCAGAACCATGAGTGGCGCAAGGCCATCGATTTCTGCCTGAAGAAGGACGGCGACGTCTGCTGGGTGGCCACCGCGAGCAAGCGCTGCGTGGCGGTGTCCTCGACCGACACCGCGCCCGCACTTATCGCGCTCGACGCAAAGGTGAAGCTCGTCTCGACACAGGGCGAGCGCGAGGTGCCGCTGGTCGCGCTGTACAACAACGACGGCATCGACTACCTGACGCGCCGCGCGGACGAAATCCTCACCGGGGTCAGCGTGCCGCTGGGCTGGAGCAGCTGCTACTGGAAGCTGCGCCGGCGCGGCGCCTTCGATTTTCCGGTGCTGGGGGTGGCCGCTGCTGTGAAGCTGGCGAAAGACGGAACAGTCGAGGAGGCCCGGATTGCACTCGGCGCGGCGGCTTCGCGGCCGTTCCTCGTCGACAAGGCAGGCGAGTTCCTCAAGGGAAAGAAACTCACGGACGAGGCCATCGCGGAGGCGGGCGCGCTCGTCGCTTCACGGGCCAAACCGATGGACAACACCGACCTTGATCTCTACTGGAGGAAGGACGTGGCGTCGCATTTCGCGGCCTACGCGCTGCGCGAAGTGCGCGGGGACGACATGCGCGAGGCGCGCCTGCGCATTGCCCGGCAGGTGCTGTAACATTCCACGCTATGCAGGTTCACCCCATCGCCGTGGCGCTGGGCGCGGAGATCCACGGCGTGGATCTCTCGCGGCCGCTCGAATTCGCCACCGTCACGCAGATCCGCGCTGCCCTGCTGGAGCACCTGGTCATTTTCTTCCGCGACCAGTCGCTCACTTCGGCGCAGCAGCTCACGTTCGCGCGTGCCTTCGGCGAGCCGATGGAGTACCCGCAACTCAAAGGGCTGCCCGACTCCCCGTTCATCACCCCGGTAGTGAAACTCGAGCATGAACGCGTGAATTTCGGCGGCGTGTGGCACTCCGACACCGCCTACCTCGAGCGCCCGCCGATGGGCAGCATGCTCTATGCACTTGAAGTGCCCCCGCAGGGCGGCGATACCCTGTTCGCCAACCAGTACCTGGCCTACGAGACGTTATCCGACGGCCTCAAGCGCACCCTTGCCGGACTGACAGCCGTCAACACCTCGACCAAGGCGGCGGCCTCGAAGACGCGCGAGGACCGCATGCGCGCCAGCGGCGAGGAACTCAAGGTACTGGTCGGCGAGCATCCCGTGGTGCGCACGCATCCCGAGACCGGGCGCAAGGCGCTCTACGTCAACCTCGGGCACACGACCGGCTTCAAGGGCTGGAGCGAAGACGAGAGCCAGTCGCTGCTGGAGTACCTGTTTGCGCACCAGGTGCGGCCGGAGTTGACTTGCCGTTTCCGCTGGCAGCGCGGTTCGCTCGCGTTCTGGGACAACCGCTGCACCCAGCACAACCCGGTCAACGACTACCACGGCCACCGGCGAGTAATGCATCGAGTTACGCTGGCAGGAGACGTGCCGCGCTGATTCGGTTGCGGCATCACACCATTTGATTCGTTCGCTTGACCTTGCGATGTACAGTGGGATAAGGTCATTAGGTTAAATTGCACGATCCACGATACCGATTGAAGGAGGAGGAAAAATGGAGCACACCGGACTGAAACGACTATCCCTGGCGGGCACCGTTGGCCTGGCGCTTGCGGGCATCGCCACGATCTGGGGCGTTCCCCAGCCCGTGCAGGCGCAAGGCCAGCCGAAGAAAGTCGTGATGCGCTTCGCCGCCGACTTTCCGCCGCCGCCGCATCCGGCGGGTCTGGCGATGAAGTACTTCGCCGAGCGCCTGCCGCAGGTGATCCCCGGCAGCGAGGCGCGCCTGTACTTCGCCGGCGCGCTCTACACCGTGCCCGAGGCCTTCGAGGCCATGCGCCAGGGCAACCTGGAGATGACGTGGATGCAGATCGGCAAGGCGGCGCCGGTCGACCAGTACATGCTGACGGTCGTCGGACCGGGCATCCTGACCACGGTCGGCGCAGTGGACAACCTGGACAAGACCTCGACCTACCAGATGCTGGTCGAGCGCATGGCGAAGAGCCAGCTCGTCAAGGTGTTCGGCGTGGGCCACATGAGCTTCGGCATGGGCGTGGGCGGCAAGAAGCGCTACGCCAGCCCGGCGGACTTTGTCGGCAAGAAGGTGCGCAGCATGGGGCCCGCCGAGAATCCCGTGCTCGAGGCTTGGAAGGCGAACCCCGTAGTCATGGCGTTCGGCGAAGTGCCGAGCGCGATGGAATCGGGCGTGATCGACGGGCTGATGACCAGCCTCGGCGGCTGGAACAGCATGCGCGAGCAAGCCCCCTACTACACGATGGGTGGCGCGGGCGCGTTCGTCGGCGACTACTACATGGTGAGCGCGAGCCGGCGCTGGTGGGACCGCCTCAGCCCGGCGCAGCGCGGCGCGATGGAAAAGCTGGTCGCCGAGACCATCCAGGTGCAGAAGGAGTACAACTGGTGCTTCGACAAGATGGCCTATGAGAAGTACGGCACCAAGGACCCGTCGAAGCCCGGCGTGTACTGGATGAGCCCCGAGGAAGTGTCGGCCATGGTGAACGCCATGGGCGACGCCGCGGTGCGCTACGTGAAGAGCAAGACGCCGCCGGCAGCCGCGCCCTGGGTCGACAAGTTCGTGCAGGAGGGCCGCGCGCTGTCCAAGCAGCACCCGAGCGGCTCGTCCTGGATCGAGAAGGTGGACTGCTCGAAGCACGCCTCGGTCATCAAAATCAAGTAAGTGGAGAAGGCCTACGCGGTCTGGCGCGCGTTCCAGGACCAGGTCCTGGCGCGTGCCGCCGCGTACCTGCTCATCGGCTGCACGCTGCTCGCGCTCGTCGAGGTGGTGCGGCGCTACGTGTTCGGCTTTTCCTTCGAATGGCAGCAGGACGCCGTCACGTTCTTCATCCTGAGCGGCGTGTTCCTGTACTTCGCCATCTCGCAGCGCCATAACGAGCACCTGAACGTCACGGCGGTGCTCGATGCCGTGCGGGCGCTCGGGCCGCGCGGCCGCAAGGTGGCCGAGGTGGTCAGGTTGCTGGCGCTGGTCGCGTCTTTCCTGTTCATGTGTGCCGTCGTCTGGTGGGGCTTTCCGGAGGTGCGCGAAAACCAGCACTATGCCACCCGCACGGAAAGCCTTGCCTTTCCGATGTGGCCGTTCCTGGCGGCGCTGCTGCTCGGCTTCGCTTTCATGGGCGTGACCATGCTGTTCCAGATCTGGTTCGAGATCCAGAAACTGCGCGGTCGCGAAGTCCCCGAGGAAGCGCCGGTCCTCGATCGCATGCCCGACTGAGCGGCAAGCCTGATGCATTTCGTCGGAATCCTGGTGCTGGTGCTGCTCGTGCTGAGCGTGCCGATCGGCATCGCGCTCAGCGCGGCGAGCGCGGCCTACATCCTCATCGACCCGCTGCTCGAGCCGGTGGTCATCTTCAAGGCCTTTTTCAGCTTCATCGGCCGCTACT
This sequence comes from Pseudomonadota bacterium, assembly GCA_027624175.1. Classification (GTDB taxonomy): domain Bacteria; phylum Pseudomonadota; class Gammaproteobacteria; order Burkholderiales; family SG8-39; genus JAABQT01. The sequence continues at coordinate 66,522 of JAQBXT010000001.1, forward strand.
CGCTGATGGCGATCCCGCTGTTCATCTACGCGGGCTTCCTCATGGAGCGCACGGGACTGGTGGGGCAATTGTTCCGCTTCGCCGATGCGCTGGTCGGCTGGCTGCCCGGGGGCTTCGGCGTCGCCACGGTTCTCGCCTGCGTGCTGTTCGGGGCGATTTCGGGTTCGAGCGTTGCAATGGCCGCGGCGATGAGCGTGATCGCCATTCCGGAAATGACCAAGCGCGGCTATCCGGCATGGTTCGCCGGGGGCCTGGTCGCCACCGCGGGCGGCATTGCCATGCTCATTCCGCCGAGCATCATTCTCATTCTGTACGGCATCGTCACCGAGACTTCGATCGTGGCCCTGTTTTTCGCCGGCGTGGTGCCGGGACTGCTGCTCGCGCTCGGCAACGCGCTCAGCGTCATCGTCATCGCCTCGATCCTGAAGCTGCCGCGCGGCAGTTTCAGCGGGCGACGGCTGCGGGTCGAGTTCGGGCGCTCGGCGCCCGCCCTCGGCATGCCGGTGGTGATCCTTGGCGGACTGTACGGCGGCCTTTTCACGCCGACCGAGGCTGCGGCCGCCGCCTGCGGCTACGCGCTGCTCTACGGGTTGATCATGGAGCGGGGCAAGTTCATTCTCGGCCTGGTGCCGACCGCCTGCCGGGCGCTCAACCTGACGGCGGTGGTGTTGTTCCTCGTCGGCAGCGTGGGGGTGTTCCAGTTCCTCGCCGCCAACCTGTATTGGCCGCAGAAGATCACGGAAACAGTCATCGGCTGGGGCCTGACGCAGACCGGCTTTATTTTCGCCTTCATGGGCGTGCTGCTGCTGCTTGGAATGTTCGTGGACGGCATCGCCATGGTGCTGCTCACGGTGCCCGTGGTGTTCCCGGTCGCCGTCGCCCTCAAGATCGACCCGATACACCTTGGGATCATGCTCACCCTGGCCGTGGAGATGAGCGTGGTCACGCCGCCCGTGGGCCTGAACCTGTTCGCGGTGAGCGGCACCGCGAAAATCCCGATTACCCAGGTCATACGCGGCTCGGTGCCATTCTTCTTGTCGGACTTCCTGGTATTGATCCTGGTGATCTTCTTCCCGATCCTCGCCACCTGGCTGCCAAGCGTGCTGGTGACGAGCGTCTTCAAGTAGCGCCTAGTCCAGCGCGGCGCGGTCCGCGGCGGAGAGTTCCAGCGCGGCGGCCGCCGCGTTCTCCTCCAGATGCTCCAGGTTGCCCGTGCCCGGGATCGGCAGAACGACGGGCGATCGCGCCAGCAACCAGGCGAGCGCTATCTGCGCGGGCGATGCGCTAATTCGCGCCGCCACCTGCTTCACTTTCGGCCATTGCAGCGCGGAGCCGGCGCCCAGCGGGTACCACGGCAGGAAGGCGATGCCGAGGCGCTCACAGGCCTGCAGCACCGTCTCCGACGCCCTATCGACGATGTTGTAGCTGTTCTGCACCGAGACCACGGTCGCGATGCGCCGTGCCTCGTCCAGCTGGGCCACCGACACATTCGACAGGCCGAGGTGGCGGATCTTCCCCGCCTGCTGAAGCGCGGCAAGTGCGCCGAAAGAATCTGCAAAGGGGACCTTGGGGTCCGGCGCATGCCACTGGTACAGGTCGATGCGCTCCAGCCTGAGGCGCGTGAGGCTGCCTTCCAGCGCGCGCCGCAGATGCTCTGGCCGGCCGTCCGGATCCCAACGCGGGGCGCTGGGGCGCACAAGCCCGCCCTTGGTGCCGATGACCAGATCCTTGGGGTAGGGGTGCAGCGCCTCGGCGATGAGCGTCTCGCTGACCTCGGGACCGTAGCTGTCGGCGGTATCGAAAAAATTGTGCCCCAGCTCGTAGGCGCGCCGCAGCACCTGCAGCGCATTGGCGCGGTCCTGCGGCGGGCCCCAGACCTGCGGACCGCAGACGCGCATGGCGCCGAAGCCGAGGCGGTTCACGGACAGGTTGCCGATCGGGAGGGTGCTCATGTCCGCCTCATCAGTGGGCGCATGGCGAGAAGCCCGATTGCCGGTCCCGGCGCCAGCAGGAGAAAAATGTACTGTACCGGCAGCCACGCAACTGCCGTGTTCAACAACTGGATGCTGAAGATGGTGATGGCGAAACCGATGCAATTGACGATGGTGAGCGCGGAGCCGACGAGCTCGCGCGGCGCGTTCGCGGCGTTGAGTGCCGAGAACTGGGGCGAATCGCCCACGACCGCCACGCCCCACAGCAGCAGGAAGGCGAGGAACAGCGGCGCGGGCGCGGCGAACAACAGCGGCGACAGCAGGCAGCAGACGCCGGAGACGGCGAGTTGCGCGTAAGCGACGCGTGCGCTGCCCGCGCGCAGCGACACCAGCCCGCCTCCTGCGCATCCGGCTGCGCCCACCCCGATCACTGCGAAAGTCCAGAGGGACACGTTGCCTGCGTCCGGGCGCGAGGCGAGCAGCAACGGCACGAATGCCCAGAACGCATACAGCTCCCACATGTGCCCGAAGTAGCCGAAGGCGGACGCGCGGAAGCTGCGCGAGCGGAACACGGAGGCGAGCGCGGCCGGATGGAACTTCGCGCCCTTGCCGAGATATGGCCCGTCCGGGACCAGCCGGTACATCAGCACGCCGCCGAGGGCACAAAGTGCCGAGACGCCCAGCAGCACGGTCTCCCACGGCCAGGACTGGCCCAGGCCCTTCAGCAGGTGCGGAAACGCAGTACCTAGGACCAGCGCGCCCACCAGCAGGCCGAGCGCGTTGCCGAGATCCTTCTGGTACCAGCCCGACGCGATCTTCATCCCTACCGGGTAAATCCCGGCGAGGAAGAACCCGGTTGCGAAGCGCGTCGCAAGCAGCGCGGCAAAGTTGCCGTCGACGACGTAGGCGCCAAGGTTGGCGAGCGCGCCCAGCAGCGAACAGATCAGGTACACGAGGCGCGGCGAATAGCGGTCGGCGATGGCGAGAAACGCGAATGTCAGGGTACCGGCGATGAATCCAAGCTGTACCGCGGAGGTGACGTAGCCGAGCGCCGACTCTGGAAGACCCCACTGCCGTTGCAGGTCGCCGAGCACGGCGTTGCCGGCGAACCAGATCGCCACGCCGGCGAACTGCGCGGCGACGATCGCCGGAAGAATACGCGCGGGCCGCGGCGGACTGTCGGTCACTTGAGGGGAGGCTATCATTGGCGATCCATGAAGACCAAGCATGAAACCGTGCGCGGCTGGGTCGGCGACGCCAGCAGGATCGTGGCACTCACCGGCGCCGGCATCTCCACCGATTCCGGGATTCCGGATTTCCGCGGCCCGCAGGGCGTGTGGACGAAGAATCCCAAGGCCGAGAAACTCTCCGACATCCGCTACTACATGAGCGACCCGGAGGTGCGGCGGCTTTCCTGGCAGAGCCGCCTCGGGCATACGGCATGGCAGGCGCAGCCGAATGCCGGCCACCAGGCGCTGGTGGAGCTGGAACAGCGGGGCAAGCTGCACGCGCTGATCACGCAGAACATCGACGAGCTGCACCAGATTGCCGGCAACTCACCGGAGAAAGTCGTCGAGGTGCACGGCACCATGCGCAAGGTGGTGTGCATGAGCTGCGGCGAGCGGCGCGCCCATGGAGAAGGCGCTGGCGCGCGTGCGGGCGGGGGAGGACGATCCGCCGTGCCGCAGCTGCGGCGGGATCCTCAAGAGCGCCACAGTCTCCTTCGGCCAGCAGCTGGTGCCCGAGGTCATCGACCGTGCCATGCAGGCGTCGGCCGAGGCCGACCTGTTCCTGTCGGTGGGCACCAGCCTGCAGGTCTACCCGATCGCGGGTGCGGTGCAGATTGCCAAGCGCGCCGGCGCGCGCCTGGTGATCGTGAACGCCGAGCCGACGCCGTTCGACGAGCTGGCCGAGGCGGTGTTCAACGAGTCGATCAGCCAGGTGCTGCCGAAGCTGCTGGCCTAACCGCGTCCCACGAACGGCATTTTGGTCGCCATCACTGTTATGGTGAGGACGTTCGACTCGAGCGGCAGGCCCGCCATGTAGACGACGGCGTCGGCGACATGCTGCACATCCATGCGCGGCTCGATCATGCTGGTGCCGTTGGGCTGCGGCACGCCTTTGAGCATGCGCTCGGTCATCGGCGTTGCGGCATTGCCGATGTCGATCTGGCAGCCGCAGATGTCGTGCGCGCGGCCATCCAGCGCGATGCACTTGGTGAGTCCGGTGACGGCGTGCTTGGTCGAGGTGTAGGCCACGGAAAACGGCCGCGGCGCGTGCGCCGAGATGGAGCCGTTGTTGATGATGCGCCCGCCCTGGGGCTTCTGGCTCTTGAATGCGCGGAAGGCCTCCTGCACGCACAGGAACATGCCGTTCAGGTTGACGTCCACCACTTCCTTCCATTTTTCGTAGGGCAGCTCGTCCATCGGCACGGGCGGCGCACCCATGCCGGCGTTGTTGAACAGCAGGTCCAGGCGCCCGAACTTCTCCGTCGTTTTCGCGAACAGGTTCTTCACGGATTCGGGCTTGCTTACGTCGGTGGCGACGGCGAGTGCCTTGTCGGCGCCGCACTCGGCGACGATTTTGTCCAGCAGATCGGCGCGACGCGCGGCGAAGGCGACTTTCCAGCCCGCCTTCACCAGCGCCATGCCGGCGGCCTGGCCGATGCCGGTGGAGGCGCCGGTGACGATTGCGACTTTGTTCTGGGCTGCCATGCTAATTTCTCCCCTATGGTGAAGCGGGCGATGCTACCGCAAGTCCGGTTGCGCAAACACCGTCCGGGCGACCTGGGATGGGTGGTGCAGCGCCATGGCGAGCTGTACTGGGAAGAGTACGGCTACGATGAGCGCTTCGAGGCGCTGGTGGCGGGTATCGTGGCGCGGTTCGTCGAGAACTTCGATGCTCGGCGCGAGCGCTGCTGGATCGCGGAGCGCGGCGGAGAGCGCCTCGGAGCGGTGATTCTCGTAAAGCAGTCGCCGCGCGTGGCAAGGCTGCGGCTCCTGATCGTAGAGCACGCGGCACGTGGCCTCGGCCTGGGCAAACGCTTGGTCGCCGCGTGCATCCGTTTCGCCCGCGCGGCCGGATATAGCAAGTTGGCGCTGTGGACGCAGAGCGAACTGGAGGCCGCGCGGGCGATCTATGAAAAGCTCGGCTTCCGCAAGGTGCGCGTCGAGCCGCATCGCAGCTTCGGCAAGTCGCTGATCGGGGAATACTGGGAGCTAGACCTCAAGCGCAGCTGACAGCGCGCGGATCTCTTCCTCGATCGAGGGCTTGGCCGGGAACTCGCGCTTGGCTTCCCGGTACCAGTAGCGCGCATTCGACGTATCGCCCTCCATCAGGTGCACGATGCCGTGCGCCCAGCAGGCCAGCGGCGACTCCTCGTCCTTCTGCACGATCAGGTGCGCGGCTTCCCAATCGCCTTTGCGCATCAGGCCCAGCGCCTTCGACAGATCGTCCTTCTTCATGACGGCGGCGCCTGGCCGTCCGACGGGCCTTTCAACTCCACCGTGTTGCCCTCGGGGTCGGTCAAGTAGATGGAAATGCCGTTGCCTTCGGCACCGTAGCGGCGGCGGATCTCGCCGACTTCGATTCCGTGGCGCTTCAAGTGGGCGACGATCGCCTCCTGGTCGAAAGGCTCGACGCGCAGGCACAGGTGGTCGAGGTTGCGGCCCTCGCGGCCGGGCGCGGCGCCGCCCGCCTTGCCGAGCTTTCCGTCCACCGTGATGAGGTCGATCATCGAGCGGCCGACTTTCAGATGCGACATGCCGAATTCGGGCCGCCAGGCGACGTGCGTCGCGCCCAGGACGTCGCAGTAGAAGCGGCGCATGGCCTCGATGTCGCGCACGCGCAGGACGAGATGGTCAATTTCGCGGACCGAGATCATGGCCCGCTAATATAGCGCGATGGGCAGCTACCACTATCTTCCCCTCGAGCGCGTCGTATTCGGCCAGCCGGCCGCGCAGGCTGCGGCCGAGGAGGTGGCGCGCATCGGTGCGCGCAAGGTGTTCGTCGTCGCCTCCAAGTCGCTTTCGCGAAAAACGGCGGCGATCCAGGAGATCCAGAGAGCGCTGGGCGAGCGCTACGCCGGCCTGTTCGATGAGTGCATCGCGCACACCCCCTGGCCGAGCGTGATCGCCGCGGCGGACGCGGTGCGCGCCGCCAATCCCGACCTGATCCTGACGGTGGGCGGCGGCACGCCGATCGACACGGTGAAGATCCTGCAAATCTGCCTCGCGCACGGTGCGCGCGTGCCGCAGGACCTGGAGCGCCTGCGCGCGCCAGACCTGAAGGAAACAAAAGCTTCGCCCGTGCGCCAGGTGGCGATCCCGACGACGCTTTCGGGCGCCGAGTTCTCCAATCTCGGCGGCGGCACCGATCCCCGGACGCGGATCAAGCATTCGTTCACCGGCGCCGACATCGGTCCGCGCGCGGTGATCCTCGACCCGGCGATCACGCTGCACACGCCCGAATGGCTGTGGCTGTCCACCGGCATTCGCGGCGTCGACCACGCGGTGGAGGCGCTGTGCTCGGTGGACGCCCATCCATACTGCGACGGCCTCGCGCTGCACGCGCTGCGGCTGTTCGCCGAGGCGCTGCCGCGCACCCAGGCTGCGCCGCAGGACCTCGCCGCGCGGCTCCTGTGCCAGCAGGCCTCCTGGCTCGCAGCCTCGACCATCGCGCGCGTCAACTACGGCGCGAGCCACGGCATTGGCCATGCGCTCGGCGCGGCCGCGGACGTGCCGCACGGGCACACGAGCTGCATCATGCTGCCGCACGTCCTGCGCTACAACGAAGCGGCGACCACCGGAAAGCAAAAACTCATTGCCGAAGCGCTGGGTCAGCCGAAGAAATCGGCGGTGGACGCGGTCGCCGCGCTGGTGCGCGCGCTCGGCCAGCCCGCGACACTGCGCGAGGCGGGGGTGAAGCGCGAGCAGCTCGCCGCGGTCGCCGCCGCGTCGATGAAGAACCGCTGGGTGCTCGCCAACCCGCAGCCGATCCGCTCGGAGCAGGACGTGATGCGGCTGCTGGAGGCGGCTTGGTGACCTACGACGAGAGCTACCGTTCGTTTCGCTGGCAGCTGCCCGAGACGTTCAATTTCGCTGCGGACGTCGTCGATGCGTGGGCAAAGGATGCGCAGAAGCTCGCGCTCTTGTGGTGCGACGAGTCCGGGAGAGAGGAGCGTTATACCTTCGCGAGAATCTCCGAGCTGTCTCGCCGGTTGGGTAGCGCCCTGCGCGCCCGCGGCCTGAAGAAAGGCGATCGCTGCATCGTCATGCTGCCGCGCCTGCCGCAGTGGCAGATCGCCATGGTCGGGTGCCTGCGCGTGGGCGTCATTCCCATACCGTGCATCGACATGCTTACCGCCAAGGACGTGAAGTTCCGGGTCGAGCATTCGGGGGCGGCGGGCGCGATCACGACGCGGCCGAACGTCGGCAAGTTTCCCGACCTGAAGCTGCGCCTCGTGGTGGGCGAAGATTTCGACGCGGCGCTCGATACTGCGGATCCCGACTGCCCGCCCGAGCGCATCGCCGCTGAGGACCCGGTGGCGATGTACTACACGTCCGGTTCCACGGGTAATCCGAAGGGCGTCACGCACGCGGCGCGCGCGCTGTATGCATGGCGGTTTTCATCGCAGCTCTGGCACGACTTGAAGTCTAACGATCTCATGTGGTGCACGGCCGATACGGGGTGGAGCAAGGCGGGCACCGCCATCCTTTTCGGGCCCTGGAGCTGCGGCGCGGCGGTGCTGTTCCATCGCGGCAAGTTCGATCCGGCCGAGCGCCTTCGCCTTCTCGCGAAGCACCGCGTCACGGTGTTCTGCGCGGCAGCGACGGAATTCCGGCGGCTGGTGAACGAGGACTTGTCCGCGTACGATCTCTCGGCGCTCCGGCTCACTGTGTCCGCAGGGGAGACCGTCAATCCGGAGATCGTGCGGCGCTGGCACGAGAAAAGCGGCGTGCCGCTGCTCGACGGCTACGGGCAGACGGAGACGCTGATGACCGTGCTGAATTATCCGTTCCTGCCCGTGAAGCCCGGCTCGATGGGCAAGCCTCTTCCGGGCGTGGAAACCGCGATCCTCGACGGCCAGCTCGCCATCCGGCTGCCCAATCCGCAAATGATGCTCGGTTACTGGAACGAGCCCGAGCGCACCGCGGCCGGAAAGACGCGGGTCGGCGACACCGAATACTGGCTGACTGGAGACATGGTGCGCCAGGACGCGGACGGCTATCTCTTCTACGAGGGCCGCGCCGACGACATCATCAGCTCGGCGGGCTACCGCATCGGGCCGATGGAGGTCGAGAACGCGCTCGCCGAGCATCCGGCGGTGCAGGAGAGCGCCGCCGTCGGCAAGCCGGATGCCGAACGCGGCGAGATCGTGAAGGCGTTTGTCGTATTAAGGGACGGAGTCGATGGCACGCCGCAACTCGCCGCCGAGCTGCAGGAGCACGTCAAGAAGTCGACCGCGCCCTACAAGTACCCGCGCGAGATCGAGTTCATGGCGGAGCTGCCCAAGAACGCCTCGGGGAAACTGCTGCGACGGGTGTTGCGCGGGCGCTGACTACTCGCGCAGCTTGCGCGCCTCCTTCGCCATCGGGCGGTTCATGCTCGCATCCAGCCACGACTTGAACTTGGGGAACTTCTCCAGCAGCGGGAACTTGTTGAACCACATCGAGTAGCACACGCTCGCCACCATGAAGTCGGCCATGCCCCAGTCCTTGCCGCTGAAGAACCGGTTCTTCGCCAGGTACTCCTCCATCACTTTCATCTTCGGCAGGATCTGCTGCTCCGCTTCGTCAGCGAGCTTGGCGATTCTCTGCTCAGGCGGCAGCATATGGCGGTGGCGCTGGAGCGTGATCATCGGCGGTTCGACGTCATTGGCGATGTAGAACGCCCACTGCAGCATGCGCGCCTTGCCGGCCGCGTCCTGCGGCCAGAGCGGACTGTTGTACTTTTCGGCGAGATACAGATTGATCGCCGCCGATTCCCACATCACCAGGCCGTCGTCGTCGATGGTCGGCACGCGCTGATTCGGGTTGAGCGCCGCGTACCACGGCTCCTTGCAGGTGGCGCCCTCGACGTTGATGGTGACGTTGTGGTGCTCGTAGGGAATGTTCGATTCCTTGCACAACCACGCCACGCGGAACGCGCGCGAACGGTACTGGCCGTAAAGCTTGAGCATGACTCCTCCGTGAGAATTGCCGATTGACAACCCTATTCTGCGAACGCAGACTGCATCGCGTCAATGCCGATTGTCGAAAGGATCGCAATGAGCTCGACCAAACCGCACCTGGAGTTCGTCGGCGTGGACATGCAGGCCGGATGGACGTCGCCGGGAGCGAACTATCCGCCCGGCTTCTCGCAGAAGGTGCTCGCCTCGGATATTGACGAAACCGCAAAGCGCGGCAGCCGCACGCGCCTGCTGAAGATCGAGCCCGGCGCCTATTCCACCGCGCCTTTCGTGCACGACCACTGGGAGGAGGTGTTCCTGGTGCAGGGCGACCTGGTCGTGGGCAACGACGCCCAAGGCAAGGGCGGGCAGTCCTCGCAGGCCTTCACCTACGCCTGCCGGCCGCCGGGCGTGCGCCATGGACCATTTAGCAGCAAGAGCGGCTGCCTGCTCTACGAGATCCACTACTACGAGACCAGCGGCAAGCCGAGGCAGGGAGGCTGAGATGCTGAAGACCGGAGCCGAGCACCTGCAGTCGCTGCGCGATGGGCGCGTGGTGTACATCGGCGGCGAGAAGGTGGACGACGTCACCACCCATCCGGCGTTCCGCAACGCCGCGCGCTCGATGGCGGCGATCTACGACCTGAAGGCGGCAGACCCGGCGTACAGCTTCGAGGAGAAGGGCGAGCGCTACAGCGCCTACTTTCTGCGCGCGAAGTCCAAGGAGGACCTGGCCAAGCGCATGAAGCTGCACCGCGCCATCGCCGACCTGAGCCACGGTCTGCTCGGGCGCTCGCCCGACCACGTGTCGAGCTTCGTCACCGGCATGGCGATGAATCCGATGGTGTTCGGCAAGTACGCCGACAACCTCACGCGCTACTACGAGCACATGCGGAAAGAAGACGTCTACGGCGTGTACGCGGTGATTCCGCCGCAGGCGGCGCGCAACCCGGAGTTCTACGTGCGGCAGAACATCCCCATCCCGACGCTCAGGGTGGTGCGCGAGGACGACGACGGCGTGGTGATTTCGGGCATGAAAATGCTCGCCACCGGGGCGGTGTTCGCCAACGAAATCTGGATCGGCAACCTGATCCCGCTGGCGCCCAACCAGCTGCCCGAGTCGATCACCTGCGCCGTCGCCGTGAACGCGCCGGGCGTCACGCTGTGGTCGAGGAAACCGTTCGAGTTGCACGCGCAGAACGAGTTCGACAATCCACTCGCCTGGCGCTTCGACGAGTCGGATTCGATGGTGATGTGCGAGAACGTCAAGGTGCCCTGGAAGCGCGTGTTCGTGCACAACGACGCGGTGCTCGCGCGCGACATCTACATCAAGACGCCGGGGCACTGCTACGGCAACCACCAGTCGAACGTGCGCTTCCACTCGAAGATGCAGCTGATCGTCGGCCTGGCGAGCAAGATCGCGCAGGCCTCGGGCGCGCACGAGGTGCCGGCGGTGCGCGAGGTGCTGGGGCGCTTCTCGGCGCTGGAAGCGGCGCTCGGCGGCATGATCGCCGGGCAGATCCAGGACGCGGAGGACTGGCCCAAGGGCTTCAAGACTTTCAACCGGCGCTACATGTACGCCGCGCTCAACTGGTGCACCGAAAGCCATTCGCAGATCATCGACGCGCTGCGCGAGCTTTGCGGCGGCGGAATTTTCCAGATGCCCGCCGACATCACCGTGATGCACGACCCGAAGCTGAAGCAGCAGTTCGAGACCTACTGGCAGACGCCGCAGTTGCCGGCGCTAGAGCGCATGAAGCTCTACAAGCTCGCCTGGGACCTGATCGGCTCGGAATTCGCCGGGCGTCACCTGCAGTACGAGAAATTCTACGCCGGGGCCTCCTTCATCGTGCGCAACCACAATTTCCGCGAAGCGCCCTGGGACCACTACCACAAGGTGGTCGAGGACCTGATGGCGAGCTACGGCGTGCCGGAGGCGAAAGGCACGCGCAAGGTGGCCTGAGGCAGGCTGAGGATTGCCTCCAGCCCGCCCTGCGGCCGGTTTTTCAGCTCGAGATCCCCGCCGTGCGCGCGGGCGATGTTGCGTGCGATCCCCAGGCCGAGGCCGGTGCCGCCGGTCTCGCGGCTGCGCGAGGACTCGCCCCTGAAGAACGGCTCGAACGCGCGCTCGAATTCCTTCTCGGGCATGCCCGGGCCTTCATCCAGCACGCGGATCGTGATTTGCTCCGGCGCCTCCTCGGCCCTGAGCGTCGCGCGCTTGCCGTAGCGGATCGCGTTGTCGAGGAGGTTCGTGAGGCAGCGGCGCAGCGAAAGAGGCCTGCCGTTGAACGGCTGCGCGATGCGGCCTTCGATCTCGACCGCGTTGCCCGTGTCCTGGTAATCCCGCTGCAGGCTTTCCAGCAGGGCCATGAGGTCCACGCGCTGCACGGGTTCGGCGGCGCTCGCGTCGCGCATGAAGTCCAGCGTCTGCGTGACCATCGATTCCATCTCCTCGAGGTCTTTCGAGAACTTGGCGCGCAGCGCGTCGTCGTCCAGCATTTCCGTGCGCAGCCGCAGCCGCGTGATGGGCGTCTTCAGGTCGTGCGACATGGCCGTGAGAATTCGGGTGCGGTCGGCGATGAAGCGCTGCAGGCGCTGCTGCATGGTGTTGAACGCGCGTGCGGCGCGCCGCGCTTCGAGAGGCCCCGTCTCGGGCAGGGGCGGGCGGTGGATGTCCTCGCCCAGCCTTTCCGCGGCGGTGGCGAGCGCCGAGAGCGGCCCGGTCACCCAGCGCACGGCCACGAGCGACAGCGCGACGACGGTGCCGAGGAGCACCAGCAGCGTCAGGCCGAAGCGCAGCGGCATCTCCGCGGCTTCCGGAGAAACGAGGGAGTCGAAGGTCACCAGTGCCCCGTCGCGCAGCGCGACCTGCACCACGAAGAACACGCCCTCCGCATGCATCGGCTGCATGCCGGGGCCAGGGCCGGGGCGTTGCATCATCGGCATGTGCGGCGGCCCCGGCCGCTCGAGCTGCGCGTAGCGTTCCGGCGCGTGTGTCGCGCGCACGGCTTGCACGCGTGGGCCTTCGCCCAGGGCGTAGCGCAGGACGGTCGTGAACATGGCGAGCCGGAAGTCGCCCTCCGGCGGCGCGCCCTCGGGCGCGAGTGCCGGCCGCTCGAGCGATATGGCGAGCGGCGGCGCGTCGAACACCGCGACGATCCGGCGGCGCTCCTCGGGTGAGACAGAATCGAGCAGCTTGCTGACATCCGCGATGCGCTGCGCCGTCTGCATGCCGCTCGCCCGGTAGAGCAGTTGGTCGCGCTCGCTCAGGTTGAGGTAGGCGGTGACCAGCTGCGCGAGCACCAATCCGCACAGCAGGATCAGGACCAGTCGCCCGAACAGGCTGCGCGGCAGCAGGCGCACTAGCGCTCCACTTCGATGGGCACGGCGAGCACGTAGCCTTCGCCGCGCACGGTCTTGATGATCTTCGGATCGGCCGGGTCGTCGCCCAGGCGGTGCCGCAGCCGGCTCACCTGGTTGTCGATCGAACGGTCGAACGGCTCGGCTTCGCGGCCATGCATGAACATCATCAGCTGGTCGCGGCTCAGTACGTGGTTGGGACGCTCGAGGAAGATGCGCAGCAGGCGGTATTCCGCGCCGCTCAGCGACGTGACGACACCCTCGGGCGAAAGCAGGTGCCGCGCGACGGTATCCAGGCGCCACCCGGCGAACACGAAGGCGCGTGCGTCTTCGGCGCGCAGGTTGCGCGGCAGGCTGCGATAGCGCCGCAATACGCTCTTGATGCGGGCGAGCAACTCCCTGGCGCTGAACGGCTTGGCGAGATAGTCGTCCGCGCCGATCTCCAACCCGACAATGCGGTCGGTTTCCTCGCCCCGTGCCGTCAGCATGATCACCGGAGTATCCGAATTGGCGCGCAGCTTGCGGCACAGTTCGAGGCCGTCCTCCCCGGGCAGCATCAGGTCGAGCACGATGAGATCGACCTTGCCGCGCGCGAGCGCCGTCCACATGCCCTTGCCGTCGGCGACCACGGTGGCCTTGCAGCCGTTCTTCTCCAGATACTCGCCGAGCAGGTTGCGGATCTCGGCGTCATCGTCGACGACGAGGATGTGATCGATGCTTTCCATGGGCACTTCTATAGTCGCCGCCGCGGCCGTTGTGGAACGGATTTGTAGCGTACTGTAACCGGCTCCGATCCTGATACGCGGGCGTACAAAAACGAGACGCGGCGCTTACACCGGGGTGGCGTAATGGGAACCGCAATGAGAGCAGGTTTCCATACTTCACTTAACGGAGATTCGATCATGAGAAAAACCACCAAAATCGCATTGGCTGTCGGGGCGGCATTGTCGCTCGGACTGGCAGCCGCGGAATTGACCGCGCACCCCTCCGACGGAGGTTACGGCATGGGCCCCGGCGCCGGCATGGGGTACGGCATGCAAGGTTACGGCATGCACGGCTATGGCATGGGCCCCGGCGCCGGCATGGGTTACGGCATGCACGGTGGCGGCATGGGCTTCGGCGCCGGCATGGGTTACGGCATGCACGGTGGCGGCATGGGCTTCGGCGCCGGTCCCGAGGCGACGGAGAACCGCCTTGCGGATCTGAAGTCGCAACTGGGCATCACCGCCCAACAGGAGACTGCGTGGCAGGCATTCGTGAACAGCGCAAAGCAGCGGGAGAAAAGCAGGCAGTCGTGGTTCGACAAGATGCACGAAGCGCGCACTGCCGGTTCGCTGCCGGAACGGCTGGCGCAGCACGACGAGGTCTTCAAGCAGCATCAGGCCGAAAGACAGGCAGCGACTGCGGCCCTGAAGGATCTCTATACCGCGCTCTCGCCGGAGCAGAGGACGGTTGCGGATGAGACTTTCGGCGGGTTCGGTCCCAGATACGGTGCGGGATATGGCCGGGGAAACGGCGGCGGGCCCGGCGGACGTTTTCGCTAGCAAGCCAACGCGCGGGGCGGCGAAGCAGCCGCCCCGCATTTTAAGGAGAAAGACATGATGTGGGGATTCGACGGATTTGGATTCGGAGGAGGCGGAATGGGGGTCGGCATGCTGTTGATCTGGGGACTAGTCATTGCCGCCATCGTGGTGCTGGTGCGTGGATTCGGCGCCAGGCCCGGGAACAGCGACACCCGGGTGCGTGACAGCACGCCGCTCGACATTCTCCGTGAGCGCTATGCCAGGAGCGAGATCGACAAGAACGCGTTCGGGCAGATGCGAAGCGACATCTCAGCAGGCCGGATGGATGAGCGTGGATAAGCAACGCAGGAATTTCGAACTCGTGGCGCAGCCGGATGAAGTGCAGGTGCTGTCGGGGGGCGGACGCGTTGCAGCCGGTTGCCGACAGTTACTCGGGTCCGATCCTGAAGTTCAACAAGGGGCAGGAGTTGCGTGAGGATCGCGCTAGGCGAGCGCCGCGCCGCACTTCGAGCAGAAGCGAGCGCCGGCCGTCGCCTGGCTGCCGCACTTGCTGCAGAAATCCCCGCCCGCCCTGGCACCGACACTTGGGCGCGCCCGCCGGCGCCACCAAGAAAAATAGACCACGCCCGAACCCGCCAGCAGCAGCACGGCGGCGCCCAGGACCAGGTAGAGCCGGGAATAATCTGTCATTTCGTTCGCCGGGGCCGCCTGCGGGTCCGGCGTGGGCGCGTTCAGCTTGAGTATCTCCACCGAGGTTCGCGGGTCGGTCTTCGTGTACCGGATCTCGATGGACTGCGGCGTTCCCTGCTTGATCGGACCGAGCAGTGCCGAGCGATAGCGCAATCCGTCGGGTGCGGCGGCACTGTCGCCCAGGGCCGGTTGCACCGACAAGTTGCTCGCGCCCGCAGGTTCCTGGACCACCACTGCCAGCGAGTTCACCGGCAGATCGCCCGGCCAGAGATACTTGTAGCTGCGCTCGTCCGTGCCGGTGGTGAACCGATCGTAGAACTCCACGTGGAAGAAACGCTCCGGGACGGTGAACCGCAGCGTGATGAATCCGGCCGCCTCAGATCGGTCGTGTCGCAGATTCAACAGCGGCCCCGTGTTCTGCGTTGCATAGGCCACCGCCGTTGGGCCGCCGGAGGAAGCAGGGATGCGCAGCGATACGGTAGCGGGCAGGCCTGCGCTGGCGAGTTCACCCTTCAGGATCACCAGCGCCGCCGGGCGGTCGTAGTCCGGCCAGATCGCGATCTGCATGCTCTGCAGAGGCGTGCCGCCCTGCGTCCCGGCGCCGCCCTGGGCGGCGGCGACCGCGGGCAAGAGCAATACGGCCAGAATCAGCTTTGACAGCACCGCAGCGCCTCAGTGCTGTTCGAATACCCGGTGGCCGCGCCCGTCGAACGCGATCGTCGCGTAGGGCTGGGCCGGTCCCTGCTCCATGCCGGGGGAACCGATCACCATCCCCGGCACCGCAAGGCCCTTCACCTTGGTCCCCTCTCGCAGCAGCCGCTTGATGTCCGCCGCAGGGACATGGCCTTCGATCGCGTAACCGCCCACGATCGCGGTGTGGCAGGACGACAGTTCACCGGGAACCCCATACCGGCGCTTGATCGGGGTCACGTCGTCCATGTCGTGCGTCTCGACGCGAAAACCGCTCGCGCGCATGTGTTTTACCCAGTCGCCGCAGCAGCCGCAGGTCGGACTCTTGTACACGGTCACCACCGGCAGCGCCTGTTGTGCGTGCGCCGCGGGCAACATGCCCAGCGCCAGCACCGCGCCTGCCGCAAGAACGAAGCCGCGTCTCCTGTTCATGAGCCGTTCCCTATGGTGGTTGATCAAGCCAGCGGTAAGTATCCCACCGGCGGCGACGCGTGCTTTGATCAGGATCAATTGGACCTGCAGGGGCCGGTGCAAGGCTTGTCGCGGCGTAACGCACCCTCCAGGCACCATGAGCAGAATTCTGTTTCTGTATTCGACGATCGACGGGCACACCCTGAAGATCTGCCAGCGGCTGCAGCAGCTCGTCGAGCGTTCAGGGCACGCGGTGACGCTGGCTGCCCTCCAGGACCGGCTCGACATCGAGCTCGAGCTTTTCGACAAGATCGTCATCGGCGCGAGCATCCGCTATGGCAAGCACCGCCCCCAGGTCGCGGCATTCATGCGCGCGCAGCGCCGTGCCCTCGAAGCGAAGCCGAGCGCCTTCTTCTCGGTCAACATCGTGGCCCGCAAGCCGAACAAGAACACGCCGGAAACAAACCCCTACGTCAGGAAATTCCTGCGACAGATCGGCTGGCGTCCGCGGCAGGTCGCCGTGTTCGCGGGCATGCTGGACTATCCGAAATACGGTTTCTGGGACCGGCAGGTCATCCGCTTCATCATGTTCCTGACCCGGGGGCCGACCGATCCGCGCAGCGTGGTCGAGTTCACGGACTGGAAGCAGGTCGAGGCCTTCGCGCAGCGGATCGGCGCGATGTGGGCTGGCGCGCGATCGGCGCTACGCCCTGCACCAATCGGCGATGATCTTTTCGTAGATGGCGACCGACTGGCGGATGCGCTCCATGCTGCAGTACTCGTCGGTCTGGTGCGCCATCTGCGGTTCGCCCGGCCCCAGTACCACGGTGGGCACGTCGCCGTAGACCTTGCGCAGGTTGGCCGCGTCGGTCATGTACGTTGCCGTGCGCACCTCGGGCGCCGCGGCCAGGAATGGCGTGCAGATCTCGAATACACGCTGCATCCATTCGGCATCGGGCGCAGTCCAGACCGCGGGCAGGTCCGAGAAAGTGTCGACCTGCACATCCTCGCCCATCACCGCGCGCAGGCGGACAAGCAGCGCCGCGTGGTCCATGCTGGGCAGGGTGCGGATGTCAACGCCGATGCGGGCGGCATCCGGTACCAGGTTGACGCCCGAGCCTCCCTCGAAGGTTCCGACACTGAGCGTCGCCGCGCCCATCACCGGGTGCGGCGCCTGCGCGAAGTCGAAGGATTCGAGTTTGCCCACGGCGCGCGCCGCCTTGTAGATCGCGTTCTCGCCGAGCTCGGGCATCGAACCGTGCGCCGATACGCCGCGAAAACCGGCGTGGAACTTGAGCGATCCCTTGTGGCCGACGTAAGGGTGGTTGGAGGTCGGTTCGCCGACCACGATGGCGCCGGCCTTGCCCATCAGTTGCGGCAGCTCGGCGAGGTGGCGCGAGCCGATGCAGCCGTTCTCCTCGGAGGCCGTGAGCACGAGCACGACACCCGGTGTGCCCTGGAGCTTGTCGGAGAAACTGCGCGCCGCGAGCAGGATCGCCGCCACGCCCGCTTTCATGTCGGACGAGCCGCGCCCGTATAACCGGTCGCCGTCGGTCTCGCCCGCGAACGGGTCGTGCGACCAGGCCCGTGACCCGAGCGGGACGACATCGAGGTGCCCGGTGAGGCACAGCGGCGCCTTGGCGCCGCTGCCGCCCGCGCGCGCGATTACGCTCGTACGTCCGGGCTCGAAGTCATGGAACTCGACCTTGAATCCCCAGTCTGCGAGCAGTTTGGCGGCGTGCCGGGCGCAATCGGCTTCCTGTCCGGGGGGATTGACCGTGTCGTAGTGCAGAAGAGACTTGGTCAGTGCGACGGCGTCTTGGAGTGCCATGCCGGGATGATAGTCGCTTATGATAACCGTCACCCGCGGGTTACTAAACGCTCCCCAGGGCCGCCACCCAGTCCACGGCCCAGGCGACGCCATACGCGAACGCAAGCGCAGCTATAAATATGCTGATGCTGCGCGTCATCCCCTTGGGAATGTCGTTGTCGTCGGCCCAGCGCTTGATGAAATAGTGGGCGACGAAGAACGCGATGGTGGAGATGACGAGGCTGAGCATCGGGCCGGTAGTTTAATCGGCCTCTGATCTGATCCGCCGAGCGGCGTACCGCCACGACACCGAGGCCCGGACGACGTGGCCGGGCATGTATGATGCCCAAGAGCGGACATGCGCTTGCCCACCGTCACCGCGGACTAAGGAATGATGGGGCCGCTACTAACTCAAAAAGTACACGCAACGCTGCACGCGGCCGCGCGCGCCGGCGCGCCCACGCTCGAGTGCTCGCTGGACCTCGATCTTTCGAGGACCACCGTCGAGGTGGGCGCTGCAGGATGGATGTGGAATGGCCAGCGATTCCCCTATCTGGAAACCTGCAAGGAACGAACCGTTTACCACTGGGCCGACGGGGCATTTCAGCCCGTGTCGCGTTTCTCCACGTCGCTGATCAAGTTGGTGCCCACGGAGTGGGGACCGCCGACGTTCGAAATCAACGGCATCAAGATGCTGCCCACGGCGCATGGCTCGCCCTATGCGGACGCCGAGCGCAAAGTCGGCCTGATTCAACCGCGCGGCAAGGTGATTCTGGATACCTGCGGCGGCCTGGGCTATTTCGCCGCCTGGTGCCTGCAGGGTCAGGCGAGGCAGGTACTGTCTTACGAGAAGAACGCCGACGTGATCTGGCTGCGCAGTCTCAATCCCTGGTCGCCCGCGATTGGCGGCGGATTGACGTTAACCCTGGGCGACATTGCCGAGCAGATCGTCACGCTGCCCGGCGCATCGGTCGACGCAATTTTGCACGATCCGCCGCGTTTCGGCACCGCCGGCGAACTTTATTCGCAGGTGTTTTACGACCAGCTGGCCCGGGTGCTCAAGCGCAGGGGCCGGCTGTTTCACTACACGGGCGCACCGAACAAACTGACCAGCGGGCGCGACGTGCCGAACGAAGTGGTGAAGCGCCTGTGCAACGCCGGGTTTGTCGCGGAGTTGAAAGGCGACGGGGTATTGGCAGTGAAGAAGTGAGCGTCGCGAGCCCGGCGCCTTAGGCGAGGCCCAGTTCGGCGAACGCGTGCTGGAACGCAGTCTCGGTGTCCAGCCCCAGCGCGTCGTTGAACTTGTTCCACGCCGCGCACAGCGCGAGCCGCATGGTCAGGTCGACGATCTGGCGCTCGGAAAAGCGCACCTTCAGCGCCGCGAACAGTTGGTCGTCGACCCGCTGCGGCACCGCGGCGAGCGCCTCGGCGTAGCGCACCACCAGCCACTCGTCTTCGGACCAGAGCGTTCGGTCGGACCAGGCGTCGTTCTGCACCGCCTGCAGCTGCGCCGTCGTCAATCCCGCGCCGTGCGCGAGCGGCGCGTGGTGCTGCACGCAGTAGCGGCAAGCGTTGACGCGGGAGACGACCAGAATGCCGAGCTCGGTCAACTTGCGATCGATGGACGGCTGTGCGGCGAACGCTTCATAGACGGAGAACAGCGCCTTGAGCAGCGCTGGATTGTGCGCAAGCGCGCGGACCTGGTTGCCGAACAGCGTCGGGCCTGGCAGCGTGCTCCCGTCCGAAACGGCGTCAGCGCGGTCGTAGAGGGGGCCGAGCGAGGCGTCGGCTTCGCGTTTCTCGGGCAACCGTACGCGCGCGACGTTGGGTTCGGACATGAAGGTCTCCGGAGATTTCCTGCAACGAGTCATGCAATTGTAACGGCGCGCCGCTATTGGTGAAAAATGGGGCCTGTCCCCATTCATTCTTTGCGGGCTCCATCGGCGGACCACTTGAAGCCCGACATGGCCGCAAGCTCGACTACAGGGACCAAGCCGGTGTGGCGGCGGCCGTCGATGATCCAGGTCGGATAGTCATTGATGTCGTTCGCGACACAGGCGAAGTTGCGCACACCTTTGCGCCCGTTCGGCGTGCACTCGACGTAGGGCAACCGATCGCCGGAGGCCTCGAACAAGGCTTTCTGCTTCTGGCAGCTCGGGCACCAGTACGCGCCATAAAAGCGCGCACCGGAATCGCGCAGGTGGACGGCAAGCGCTTTCAGGTACGGCTTCTCGGGCCCCGCGGCAGGATCGAAGAGGCCGCTGAAGTGCAGGAACAATCCGAACACGATCACGACAGCCGAGCCAACCGGGACCTGCAGCGATTTGGCCCACTCGTTCTCCGGCATGTGCGTGGGCCTGCGTATCAGCAACAGGACCAGCAGCAAATTCACGATTCCGAAAGAGGTGAGGCAGTACACGCAGGTCGCTTCGATAACGAACACCGAGACAGCGGTGAGATACCAGCTCACGGCGGCGCCGACGCTGGCGATGGTCAACGCCAGCCGCCAGGAGCCCGGGCGGGTGCGCAGGCGCCACAGCAGCCGCGCGAGCAGCGCGTAGGTCAAGAGGCCCCAGAACGCAATCGGCACGCCCAGCAAGGTGGACCAGCGGCTTTGCTGAACGAGGTCGCACTCGGAGTCCGCCCCGCAGAATGCCGGATGTGCGCCAAACCACGCGACGAACGTCAGATAGGACGTCAGCGCGATTCCGGCCAGGGCAAGCCCGAGCAGCCAATTGTCGAGCGGATGCGGACCGCGCCCCCGGGTGACCCCGGTCCGGCCCTCCGCCACTGGTGCCTCGGCGCGATGCCCTGCCCTCGGGGCATTGTCCCCGGATCCTCGCTTGCCAGAGCGGCGGTTTTTTCTCGACATGTGGTAGTGAAAAGCCGCCCGGGGTCGCTAAGGGAGCGGGAAGAAACCAAGACCACGCATCAGCCGGGCTTCACGTTCAGCAGCTCTTGAAATGCGGGCTGCAGCTCTTCGAGCTCCGTATCGATGGAATCCGGCAGGGACTGTGCGAACAGGTCGAGCAGGACCAGCGCATTGACGCTGCTGTCGCCCCCCTCAACCCTGATAGCGCCCAGCCGTTCTGCCATCCCGGCATTGACCCGCTGCAGTTCGCGGTAGTGCGCTTTCAGCCCGTCGAGTCCCGCATCCGCCGCCTTGCCCTGCTGCCTGAGGAAGTACTGGGCGAGCAGATAGGTCGACACGACCCGGTAAACGGTTTCTTCCCTGCTCGAGAACGGCAGATGGTAATGGGCCATCGGCTTCAGGAACTCGATGCGCGGACAATTGCTGCTGGCGGAGAGCAGTCCCATGAGCGAACGCAGCACTTTCTGCACGCTGGTGCGCTTGGTGACGGCGCGCTCGTCGGTCTCCACTGTTGCGGTGACGTCGTCGTAGGAACGCACCTTTTCGAACAGTGCGACCAGCGGCATCAGTCGAACCGCCATCGGGCAGTGCTTCGTGTCCGACGTCGACAGGGGGCAATTGGCGCACTGGCGGAAGCCGAGTTCGGTCCAGGCCGGCAGCGCGGCCAGCGGCTGCGGAGCGGCCGCGCCGGCTTCCAGAGATTCCGACCGGCCGTCGGGAAAGAGAAAGTGGTAGACGAGTTTCGACATGGTGACTTACGCCGCTCCGCCGTGCGCCCTGACCCTGACCTCGAGCGCTTCGAGCCTGCGGTCACGGATGCCGAGCTGGCGCAGGTGCTCGACGGTGTCGAACAGGTAGTCGCAGCAGCGGCCCATCGGACCAGCCCCGGTGGCGAGGTAGCGCGCGATCACCTGATCCTCGAGGCCCGGCACGTAGCGTTCATGCTCGCGATTGGCGCTGAAGGCGATCGCGGGCTCCGCGCCCTTGGGGGTGCGTGCGGTGGTCCACACCGGGCGATAGGACATGGTGAACATTTCACGCCGCCAGATTACGTCGAGCTCGGTTGCCGCCTCGCGCCGGTCCAGGCGGTAGGCGACGCCAGTGCAGCTGCCGCCCGACTCGAGGGACAGCATCAGGCCGGGCCGCTCGGGACTGCCGCGGCCGGCGCGCGACCACAGGCAGAACTGGCGGTGAAAGCCGTGGATGCGCGCCGTGCGGCGCTCGACAAAGTGGAACGCGGGATTCCAGATCAGCGAGCCGAACGCAAACACCCAGATGCGATCCGGGCGCGGCGCGCGGTCGAGGATCGCCTGCACCTGGGCGCGGCGCTCGGCGTCCGTAGCGAAGCGTGCGTCCGGCCCGAGCAGGGCGCGCACCGAGGCGTGCAGCGTGCCGTCGAGGATGCTTTGGCGCGTGAGCCTCAGGCCGACCATGACGGGCTAGCCTGGCGCCGCCACCAACAGGCCGCGGATGCCGTGGCGCGCGATCAGCTGCGCCACCAGCCCGGAGGCCTTGACGTCCTCGACGAACTTTCGCAGGTAGGCTGCGCCTTCGGGCCGGCCCTTGGGCGTGCCGATGGCCTGTTGCACGGCGGTGAAGCGCCCATCGAGGACCTTCGATCCGGGGAGCTTGGCCACGTCGTCCATCAGCCGCGGCTTGAGCCCGGCGAGCACTTCGAGTTTGTCGTTGATGAACAGCTGGTAGGACGCCTCGATGCCATCGGCCGTCATCAGAGCGGCGTTCTTGATATTGCGCGACAGCCAGAGGTGGTAGGCGCTGCGGTCCGCCACCGCGATGCGCACCCCCTTGTGGTCCACGTCGCCCATCGACTTGATCGGCGAGCCCGCGGGCACGAGATAGGTCGCTTCGATCTCCACGTAAGGCGCGGTGAAGTCGATCTCGGCCGCGCGCTGCGGCTCGGCGCCGATGAAGGCGACATCCCACTCGCCCTTTTTCGCGCCGTCGGCGACCTCGCCGACCTTTTCGTACTTGCGCAGCTCGGCGGCGACGCCGAGCCGCTGCGCGAGCTCCTGCGCCAGGTCGGGGACGATACCGCGGATGCTGCCGTCCGCGTTCCTCTGCACCAGGAGAAAATTGCTCAGATTGACGCCTACGCGCAGCTTGCCGGTGGGGGTGAGTTCTTTCATAGGTCAGTAGCGAGGTCGGCGCCGCGGTGCGGGCAATGACGTTGCATCAGCCGGTAGCTAGCGCCCGCCCTGAACAGGACGAACTCCTCGCCGAACAGGCGCACGGCCTTCACTGCCCGATCGCCCTGCAGCTCTTCTACTAGGGCGACCGGCTGCCAGTAGTTGCGCAGCAGGGTACCGGCCGGGGTGCCGGGGCCGACGCGCGTCATGAGTTCGTTCTGCTCGCGGCTGATCACAGCTCAGATCCCCAGGTAACGGTGCTGCACGTCGCGGGCGTCGCTCAATGCGGCGGAACTGCCGCTCCAGACCACGCGGCCCTTTTCCAGCACGTAGTGCCGGTCGGCCACGCGCGTCAGCGCGCGCACGTCCTTGTCGATCACCAGGATCGACAGGCCTTCGGCCTTCAGTTGCTCGATGGAGGCATAGATGTCCGCGCGCACCATCGGCGCCAGGCCCTCGGTCGCCTCGTCCAGGATCAGCAGCTTCGGGTTGGTCATCAGGGCACGGCCGATCGACAGCATCTGCTGCTCGCCGCCGGAGAGCTGGTTGCCGTAGTGGCGCCGGCGCTCCTGCAGGTTGGGGAACAGGCGGTACACCCGCTCGAGGGTCCATGCGGCGCCCTTGCCGCTGCGGCTCGCGGCCGTGGCGACCAGGTTCTCGTGCACCGAAAGATTGGGGAACACCTGCCGTCCCTCGGGCACCAGGCCGAGGCCGGCCTTCGCCACGCGGTAGGAGGGCAGCCCGGAGATCGGCTTGCCGTCCATGTGCACGCTGCCGCCTCTTGCGCGCACCACGCCCATGATGGAAAGCACGGTGGTGGTCTTGCCCATGCCGTTGCGGCCGAGCAGTGTGACGACCTCGCCTTCGCCGATGTCGAGCGACACCCCGAACAGCACCTGCGATACGCCGTAGGCGGTTTCCAGTCCTTCGACCTTGAGCATCAGGCCTCTTCCCCGAGATAGGCGCGGCGCACTTCGGCATTGGCGCGCACTTCCTCCGGCGCGCCGCTGGCAATGATGCGACCGTAGACCAGCACCGAGATGCGGTCGGCGAGCGTGAACACCGCGTCCATGTCGTGCTCGACCAGGATGATGGTCTGCCGGCCCTTGAGACCCGACAGGAACTGCACCATGCGCTCCGACTCCTCCAGCCCCATGCCGGCAACCGGTTCGTCGAGCAGCAGCAGCCGCGGGCGCGTGGCGAGCGCCATCGCCACTTCCAGCTGGCGCTGCTCGCCGTGGGCGAGGTTGGCGGCGAGTACGTCGGCGCGCGCACCCAGGCCAACCTCTTCCAGCACGACCCGCGCCGGGTCGCGCAGCGCGCGCTCCTCACGCGCCGCGCGCCAGAAACGGAAGCTGTGCCCGGCATGCGCTTGCACCGCCAGGGCGACGTTGTCGAGCGCGGTGAAGTCGCGATAGATGCTGGTGATCTGGAACGAGCGCGCGAAGCCCCGGCGCGCGCGCTGCGGGGCCGACAGGTGCGTGATGTCCTCGCCGGCGAAGCGGATGCTGCCGGAGTCGGGGCGCAGGTTGCCCGCGAGCTGGCCGATGAGCGTGGTCTTGCCGGCGCCGTTCGGGCCGATGATGGCGTGCGTCTCGCCTTCGCGCAGGTCGAGGTCGACGCCGTCGGTGGCCGCCAGCGCACCAAAGGACTTGCGCAGCGCCTGCACCGCGAGGATGGACTCAGCCATCCTTGCCGCCCCCGGGCAGCAGGCCGGCGAGCCCGCGCTTGAAAAACAGCACCGACAGCACCAGCAGCGGGCCGAAGATCACCTGCCAGTGCTGGGTCCAGCCAGCCAGCTGGTCCTCCACGATCAGCAGCGCGAAGGCGCCGAGCGCGGGCCCGGGGATGCTGCCCATGCCGCCGAGGATCACCATGAACATGATTTCGCCCGAGCGCGTCCAGTCCATGAACGCGGGGGTGATGTAGGCGGTGTGGTTGGCGAGCAGCGCGCCCGCCAGCCCGCACATCGCGCCGGCGATGACGAAGGCCACCAGCTGGTAGGGGTAAGGCGAGAATCCGATGGCGCGCGTGCGCGCCTCGTTCGACTTCGCGGCGCGGATCACCCTGCCGAAGCGTGAATTCACCAACCGGTGCACCAGATACATGCAGGCCAACAACAGCGCCAGCACCACGTAGTAGTAGGTCACGGGGTCGCCGAGATCGACCAGCCCGGAGAACTGGCTCTTCACCTTGAGCCGCATGCCGTCGTCGCCGCCGAATTCCTCGACCGAGACGCCGAGGTAGTAAAGCATCTGCGTAAAGGCCAGCGTGATCATGATGAAGTAGATGCCGCGCGTGCGCACCGAGATGGCGCCGATCAGCAGCGCCACCAGCGCCGAAGCGACGATCGCGACCGCCCATTGCAGCCAGCCGTTGTGGATGCCGTAGAAGGCGAGGATGCCGACCGAGTAGGCGCCGACCCCGAGGTAGGCGGCGTGGCCGAAGGACACCAGCCCGCCATAGCCGAGGATCAGATTGAGGCTGACCGCCGCGATGCCGAAGATCAGCACGCGCCGCAGCAGGTCGATGTAGTAGGGCTGATTGAAAACCGTTGCCAGCGGCGGCACCGCGAGCAGCAGCAGCACGCAGGCGGCGAGGATCAGCGTGCGCGCCCGCATCAGCCGCTCTTCGCCGGGAACAGTCCCTCGGGGCGCAGCGAGAGGACCAGCGCCATCAGGAGGTAGATCAGCATCGAGGCCAGCGCCGGGCCCGCAGCCTCGGCGGCGGGCGGCGAGATGAAGTGGCCAAGCAGCGGCTTGAGGAATGCACGCCCCAGCGTGTCGACCACGCCGACCACCAGCGAACCCACAAGTGCACCGCGGATCGAGCCGATGCCGCCGATGACAATGACCACGAACACCTGGATCAGGATCAGCTCGCCCATGCCTGGCTGCACGGCGTAAATCGGGCCCGCCATCAGGCCGGCGAGGCCGGCGAGCGCGGCGCCAAAGCCGAATACCACCGTGTACAGCAGGCGGATGTTGATGCCGAGCGCAGCGACCATGGTGCGGTTGGAGGCGCCGGCGCGGATCAGCATGCCCAGGCGCGTCCTGGTGACCACGAACCAGAGCAGGGCACCTACCACGAGGCCGACGCCGATCACCACGGCCCGGTACAGCGGATAAATCGAGCCCGGGATGATCTCGATGTGTCCCTGCAGCCACGCCGGCAGCGACATGTAGAGCGCGGTGCGGCCCCAGATGATGGCGATCAGCTCGTTGAAGAACAGGATCAGGCCGAAGGTGGCGAGCACCTGGTCGAGGTGGTCGCGCTCGTACAGCGTGCGCAGCGCGATCACTTCCACCAGCATGCCCACCGCCAGCGTGCCCAGCAGGCCGAGCGCGACGCCCGCCAGGTAGTTGCCGGTCCATTGAACGGCCGACACAGTCAGGTAGGCGCCGACCATGTACAGCGAGCCGTGCGCCAGGTTGACCAGGTTCATGATGCCGAACACCAGCGTCAGGCCGGCCGCCATCAGGAACAGCATGACGCCGAACTGCAGCCCGTTCAGCAGCTGCTCGAAGACCAGGATGGTGGTCACAAAAAAGAGGGGCGCGGTGTCGCCGCGCCCCTCGGCTTCCGGTGCGTGGAGACGACTACCACTTCATCTTGCAGTCCTGGTAGTACGAGTCCTTGTGGTCATCGAACACCTTCTTCTGAATGCGCATCTCGACGCCGTCCGGCCCGCCCTTGACCGCCCGCAGCAGGAAGAAATCCTGGATCGGGTGATGGTTGACGTTGTACTTGAAGGGCCCGCGAATCGAGTCGAAGTCGGCCTTGCGCATCGACGCGATCACCGCCTTGGTGTTGGCCAGGCTGCCCTTGTTGGCGCGCACGGCCGAGTCGATCAGCAGCATGCCGTCATAGCTCTGCGCGCCGTAGAACGAAGGCGTGTAGCCGAACTTCTTGCGAAAGTCCGCCACGTACTTCTGGCTCGCCGGCACCTTCATGTCGGGGCTCCAGAATTTCGCCTCGTACTGCCCGAGCGCCGACTCCTTGAGCGCGGGCAGCGTGGTCTCGTCCACCGTGAACACGGAGTACAGCGGGATGCGCTCGCGCAGTCCCGCTTGCACGTACTGCTTGACGAACTGGATGCCCATGCCGCCCGGGTAGAACACGAACACCGCCTTCGGGCCCTTGGCGCGCAACTGGGTGATCTCGGCCTGGTAGTCCTGCTGGCCCGGCTTGGTGAAGATCTCCTCGACGATGCGGCCTTTGTAGAAGCGCTTGAATCCCGCCACCATGTCCTTGCCGGCCTGGTAGTTCGGCGCCATCACGTAGACGTCGTTGATGCCCTGCTCCTGCATGAACTTGCCCATCGCTTCGGGCGTCTGGTCGTTGTTCCAGGAGGTGGAGAAGTACTGCTCGTGGCAGGCCTTGCCGGCGAGGGGGCTGGCGCCGGCGTTGGTGCCGACCATCACCTTGCCCGCACCGGTCACCACCGGCACCACCGCCATCATCACGTGCGACCAGATGATGCCGGACATGATGTCCACCTGATGCTTCTTGAGCATTTCTTCGGCCACCTGCACGCCGACGTCGGGCTTGAACTGGTCGTCGCCGAAGATCACTTCCACCGGCACGCCGCCCATCTTGTGGCCGAGGTGATCGAGCGCCAGTTCGACCGAGTCCTTCATGTGCTTGCCGATGACGCCGGCGGGGCCGGACAAGGTAGTGATGAAACCGATCTTGATCTTTTGCTGTGCTGCGGCCGGCAGGGCGAACGCGAGCGTCGCGGCTGTCGCGACGGCGGCCAGCATGCGGATGGGGATAGGCACGATAGGTCTCCTCAGAATTATGTGCGCGTCCAGTCTAACAAGGGGTCCCGAGGGGTGTCTAGGCTGAATCGAGCCGCTAAACTTGCGCCATGTTAAGGCTCTCGGGCGTCAGCAAGCGTTTTGGCGGGCGTACCGTCCTCAACGGAGTTTCCCTCGAAGTGGCGCCCGGGGAGCATGTGGCGGTGCTGGGGGAGTCGGGCATCGGAAAATCGACGCTGCTCAACGTCATCGCCGGCCTGGAGCCGGTGGACGCGGGCAGCATCGCCTACGACGGGTTCGAGGTCGCTGCGCTCTCGGATGACGCCGCGACACGGTTGCGGCGCGATCATTTCGGTTTCGTGTTCCAGGCCTTCCACCTGCTGCCGCATCTGAGCGCCGAACAGAACGTCGGCCTGCCGCTGCTGCTGCGCGGCGTGCACCCTGCCGAGATCCGCAGCCGTGCGCGCGCCCTGCTGGGCGCGGTAGGGCTGGGAGGCCGCGAGGCGGCGATGCCGCGCGAGCTCTCGGGCGGCGAGCTGCAGCGCATCGCGATCGCGCGCGCCCTGGTCGGTGCGCCCAAACTGGTGCTCGCGGACGAACCCACCGGCAACCTCGACCCGGACAATGCGCGCCAGGTGCTGGAAGTGTTGCGCGGGCAGGTGAAGCGCCATGGCGCCGCCGGCATTCTCGTCACGCACTCCGAGGCCGCAGCTGCCACCTGCGACCGGCGCTACCGCCTGGACGCGAACGGCCTGCGGGCGCTGTGAATATTATTTAAACAGCCTGCTGGCCGGGAAGGGCAGCGCCTTGCTGCCCAGCTGTTCCTCGATGCGCAGGCCTTCGTTCCACTTCGCCATGCGCTCCGAGCGCGCGAAGCTGCCGACCTTGAGCTGGGGCACGCCCCAGCCCACCGCCAGGTGCACGATGCTGACGTCCTCGGTCTCGCCGGAGCGCGCGGAAACGATCGCGCGCATGCCTTTCGCTTGCGCCTCGGTCCAGCAGGCAAGCGTCTCGGTCAAGGTGCCGACCTGGTTCGGTTTCAGCAGGACGGTGTTCGCCAGCTGTGCATCCAACTTTTGCGCGCTGGTGACGAACAGGTCGTCGCCGACGATCTGCACGCGCGCGCCGGCGGCCTCGGTGAAGGCCCGCATCGCCGGCGCGTCGTTCTCCGCGAACGGATCCTCGATGGAAACGATGGGATAGGCGTCCAGCCAGCGCAGCAGCATGGCGTGCAGCTGCTCCGCCGTGAGCGAGCGCTTGTCCAGCGCGAGCTGATAGCGCCCGCCGCGGTAGAACTGGCTGGCCGCCACGTCGAGCGCGATGGCGACGTCGGCGCCGGGCTCGAAGCCGGCGTCGCTGATCGCGCCCACCAGCTCGGCAAGGCCTTCCTCGTTCGACTTGAACGACGGCCAGTAACCGCCTTCGTCGGCCACGCCCTGCAGCGTGCCTTTTTTCGCCAGCCTGGCGCCGGCGGCGCGGTAGACCTCGGCGATCCACTCCAGGCTCTCGGAAAAACTGCCGGCGCCAGGGCAGACCACCATGTAGTCCTGGATGTCCACGCGCCCGCGGGCGTGCGCGCCGCCGCCGAAGATCTGCACCTGCGGCACCGGCATCGCCACGCGCTTCTCGCCGGCGAGGTAGCGCCACAGCGGTTTGCGCGCCGCGGCCGCCGAAGCATGCGCGCAGGCGAGCGACACGGCGACGAGGGCATTGGCGCCCAGGCGCGACTTGTCCGGCGTGCCGTCGAGCGTGATGAGCTTGCGGTCCACGGTCTCCTGCTGGCGCGCATCCACGCCGAGCAAGGCGTCGCGGATCGCGGTATTCACGTTGCGCACGGCAAGGTCCGCGGCCAGCGCCTTCGCCTCACCGGCGCCGGTCGAGGCGCCTGCGGGTGCGATGGCACGTCCGCGCACGCCCTTGAGATGCACCTCGGCTTCCACGGTGGGCCGCCCGCGCGAATCCCAGACGCGGCGCGCGCGGACGTCTACGATTCTTGCCATGCAGCGCGAATTTCGGCGAGCCGGGCGGGCGGCGAGGCGAGCAGGGTGCGCGCTACCTGGCGCACGCGCGCCTTCTGCGTTTCCTCCGTCAGGTACTCGACGGGCGATTTGCCGTCGACCCGCGCCAGCAGCAGGCCCGGCAGCAGGCTCGCCGCCCGCGCCTCCAGGCCTTGCGGCGCGTGGTGCGCGAGGTACGCCGCGGCGAGCGCGTCGAAGCACTCGAGAAAGCGCGCCTGCGCGCTCGGCACCCAGCAGCACTTGAGCAGCAGGTGGTTGAGGCAGAACGCCAGGTCGAAGGCCGGATCGCCGTACCAGGCGCACTCGGCGTCCAGGAATACGGGCCCGTGCGGCCCGACGAGGATGTTTTTCGGACTGACGTCGCCGTGCACCAGGGCGACGCGCGTCGTGCCGGTACGTTGCGCGAGCGCGCGCAGCTGGGCGCCGACGTCCGGGTGCGCCGTCGCGGTGGCGAGCAGGTAGGGCTCGAGCCGGATGGCGTGAAATCCCGCATCGGTCGCGAACTGTCGCTCGAACCCGACATCGTTCGCCGTCGCCGCGTGAATGCGGGCCAGGCACGTGCCAACCTGGCGCGCGAATGCGGGATCGGCGCGGCCCGCGCGCAATTCGTCCTTCCACAGGGGGTGGCGCGCGCCGTCGAGAAACTCCATGGCGAACAATCCGCTCTCGTCGTGCGCCAGGATGCGCGGTGCGCTGCCCGGCGCGATGCGTGCCGCCGCCTGCATCCAGCGCCACTCGTAGCGATTGCGCTCGACCGGCGCCTCCCACAGCTGCGCTACGCGCAGCCGCGGCAGGGCGCGCTTCACGCACACCGGGCCCGAACGCAGCTCGACCTTCCAGATGTCGGAGGACACCCCGCCGGTGAGGGCCACCGCCGCCGGGTTCTCGCCGTCGCCGGCGAGTCCCGTGGCGTGCAGGAATCCGAGCACCGCTTCAGGGAGCGAGGCGTTCAATGTTCCAGCCAGCGCCGCTGCGCCGGTACAGCAGCCGGTCGTGCAGGCGGTTGGCGCGACCCTGCCAGAACTCGATCGCTTCGGGCAGCAGGCGGTAGCCGCCCCAGTGCGGCGGGCGCGGCGGTTGCTCGCCGTAGCGCTGCGCCATCGCCTCGAGCGATCGCTCCAGCGCGTCACGGGAGGCCACCGGCTCGCTTTGCTCGGAGACCCAGGCGGAAAGCCGTGCGCCCAGCGGGCGGCTGGCGTAGTAAGCGTCCGAATCCGCCGCCGCGACTTTCTCGACTCGGCCCTCGATGCGCACCTGGCGCTCCAGGTCCGACCACAGAAACAAGAGGCAGGCCTGCGGCAGCGCCGCAAGCTCGCGCCCCTTGCGGCTCAGGTAGTTGGTGTAGAAGACGAAGCCGCCCGCGTCCATGCCCTTGAGCAGGACGATGCGCGCCGTGGGTGCGCTCGAGGCCGACACCGTGGCAAGCGTCATGGCGTTGGCGAGCGGCAACTGCGCCGCCGTCGCGTCCTCGAACCAGCGCCCGAATTGAACCAGGGGGTCGGCGTGCGCATCCGCTTCCCCCAGCCCGGCCCGCATGTACTCCTGGCGCATGTCGGCGATGTTCATGGGGAGGATTCTATAAGAATGAAGGCGCAAATCAGCATCTTGCTGCGCGCTGCGGAGATTTCTTTGCATGGTCGGGGCCAGTGCAACCCGAGCCCATGCGGCACTGCGCCGAGCGCGCGTGCGCCGCGCGCGGAGCGGAAATAGTGCGCTCAGTGCCTTCACGGACATTGACATGTTCCTCTGGATTCGGCATCTTTCGCCCACCGCTGCTCCGCGGCGGGGAAAATCCGGATCTCTAGAGTTCCTATCCGTACAGAGGAGGAATACAGATGGCGAAGAAGAAAGCGAAGAAGGCAGGCAAGAAGCGTAAGCCGAATGCGGCGTTCATGAAGCCGATGAACCCGACCGCGGCCCTGGCGGCGGTCATCGGTTCCAGCGCGCAGCCGCGCACCGAAGTGACCAAGAAGATCTGGGTCTATATCAAGCGCAACAGCCTGCAGGACAAAAAGAATCGTCGCATGATCAACGCCGACGACAAGCTCAAGGTGGTGTTCGGCGGCAAGTCGCAGGTGTCGATGTTCGAAATGACCAAGCTGGTCAACAAGCACCTGAAGTAACCGGTTTCAAGGGAGCCACGAAAAGGCCGGGCGGCGCGAGCCCCCGGCCTTTTTATTTCTTCTTGTGATACGCAGTGACGCGCTCGACTTCGTTCTTCGAGCCGAGGATCACCGCCACCCGCTGGTGCAGGGCGTTCGGCTCGAGATCGAGGATGCGCGTGCTGCCATCGGTGGCGGCGCCGCCCGCCTGCTCGACGATGAAGGCCATCGGATTGGCCTCGTACATCAGGCGCAGCCGGCCGTCGGTGTTCTTCGCGTCGCGCGGGTACATGAAGATGCCGCCGCGCGAGAGCACGCGGAACACGTCGGCCACCATCGAGGCCACCCAGCGCATGTTGAAGTCCTTGCCGCGCGGGCCATCCTGGCCGGCGAGGCATTCCTCGATGTAGCGCCGCACCGGGGCTTCCCAGCGCCGCTGGTTGGAGACGTTGATGGCGAACTCCGCCGTGTCCGCCGGGATGCGGATCTCCGGGTGCGTGAGGACGAAGGTGTAGGTTTCGCGGTCCAGGGTGAAGCCGTGGGCGCCGTCGCCCACCGTGAGCGCGAACACGGTGGTCGGGCCATAGACCGCGAAGCCCGCGGCCACCTGCTTGTTGCCGGGTTGCAGGAACGCCGCCTCATTCGCCTCGCACAATTCGCCGCTCGCCGCCTTGGGGCAGCGCAGCACCGAGAAGATGGTGCCTACCGAGATGTTGACGTCGATATTGGAGGAGCCGTCCAGCGGGTCGAACAGCAGCAGGTACTCGCCCTTGGGAAAACGCGTTGGGATGGGGTGCGGGTTCTCCATCTCTTCGGAGGCGAGCGCGGCGAGATTGCCGCCCCATTCATTGGCCTCGAGCAGGATTTCGTTGGAGAGGGCGTCGAGCTTCTGCACCACTTCGCCCTGCACGTTTTGGGTGCCCACCGTGCCGTGGCCGTCGGCGAGCGCGCCCTTGTTGACGCGCGTGCTGATCGCCTTGCAGGCGCGCGCCACGGTCTCGATGAGCAGGCGCAGGTCGGCGTTGATCTTGCCCGCTTGCTGGCGCTGGATGAGGAACTGGGTGAGGGTGACGCGGCGCATCTCGGACCTCATTTTACCCGGCGCCATGCAAACCACCCGCCGGAAAAAAGCAGCACCGACATCGACAGGAATACCGGTGCCATGCCCAGCAGGGCGCCGAGCGCACCCATGGCAAGCGGCAAGACGGTATGGCTGCCGCTCAGCATGGTGGTGCGGATGCCGATCACTTCGCCCTGGCGGCCGGGCGGCGATGCGGCATAGAGCAGCGACATGATGAAGGGCTGCGCGCAGCCCAGGCCGAGGCCGAGCACGAACGACAGCAGCATCAGCGGCGCTACGGTTTGCGCCAGGGGAAACAGGGCGTAGGACGTGCCGGCGATGGTCATTGCCGCCACCACCATGGGCCACTCGCGCACGCGGCGGGCCAGCGTCGGCAGTGCCAGCCGCACGGTGAACGTCGCTGCGGAAAAGCTCCCCATGACGATGCCGATAAGGGATGCCGACAGGCCGATGCGCGTGCCGTAGATCGGCACCACGAAGGCGTACAGGTCCCAGCCCATGGCCAGCACGGCGCTGGCGATGAACGCATGGCGCAGGCGCACATCGCGCAGCAGATCGGCGACGTGCCGCTCGCCGCCCTCCGCTTTGGCGCCGGCGACCGCCGGTACGCGGCGGCGTTGCCGCCACAGGATCGCCGCCGCGATCGCCGGGAAGATGGCGAGCGCAAGGAAAGCGCGGCGATGTCCCAGGCCATCGATCGCGAAGCCGGCGACAAGCGGGCCGCAGAAGCCCCCCACGGAGAAGCCCAGCGCCAGCCAGCTAAAGCTCGCGGCGCGCTCCGCAGGCGCAGCGAGCGCCGACGACGTTGTTCAACGCCACGTGGTAGAAGAGAAAGCCCGTGCCGATCAGCGTCGCGGCGAAAAACAGCGCGCCCAGGCCAGGCCAGGCGGCCGGCAGCAGCACCCCGGCCGCCACTGCCAGCGACCCGGCGAGCAGCGGCCCCGCGGGCCCGCCGCGGTCGACACGCCGGCCCGCGTGCACCGCGAGCAGCATTGGCAGCGCGGCGTACAGCGACATCAGTACGCCCACGGTGAGCGGCGTCGCGCCGAGCTCGATGGCATACAGCGACACCGTCACGCGGCTGCCGACGAACGCCAGATGGGCGAGAACGGTGAGGACGAAAACCAGGCGCAGCGTCACGCCACTGCTTGCTGCGGCCTGCCCGCGGTCACCAGCGATACCCCCAGGCAGGTGACGGCGATGCCCAGCAGCGTGAGCCCGCTCGGCACGACGTCGAACAGCAGGTATTCCAGCACCACGGCGACGATCGGCGTCAGGTACAGGATGCTGGTCACTTTCGTGGCCAGGCCGCGGCGCATCAGCGTGTGCAGTGCGTTGACGGCGAAGATCGAGGCCAGGATCACCAGGAAGGCGATGGAGCCGAACAGCGGCCAGCTCCAGTCCACCCGCGCGCCTTCAAACGCGAACGCGAGCGGCGCGAGCAGCAGGAGCGAGGCCGCGAACTGGATCCAGGCCGAGCTGTACAGGTTGACCGTGGGGCAGTAGACGCGCTGGTACAAGGTGCCGGCAGTGACGCCGGCGAGCGACACGGTGAGCGCGATGAGCGCGCCCAGGGTCAACTCGCGCACGTCGATCTTGTGCCATACGATCAGCAGCACGCCCGCCAGCCCGATGGCGATGCCGGTCCACTGCCGCGGCGCGAGCCGCTCGTGCATCCAGCGTTTCGCCACCATCGCGGTCAGCAGCGGCTGCACCGAGAGGATCAGCGCGACGATGCCCGCCGACACGCCGAGGTACTGCGCGTAATGGCTGCCCGAGAGCTGGATGCCGTGCATCAGCAGGCCCGCCACGACGACGTGCGCGAACTCGCGCGGCGCGCGCGGCCACTCGGGGCGCAGCCAAAGCAGAATTGGGACCAGGCATAGCAGGCCGAACAGGTAACGCAGCGACAGGAAGGTGAACGGCGCCGCGTACTGGATGCCAATCTTGGTGGCGAGGTAGCCCGAGCCCCACGCCAGGACGAAATACCACGCCAGCGTGGTGTCGACCCAGCGGCGCGAGCCCGGGGAATCTACGGCCAGAGCGGCAGGCCGGCGAGGCCGGCGGTCTCGGACTGCCCCATCATCAGGTTCGCGTTCTGCACGGCCTGTGCCGCGGCGCCTTTGCCGAGGTTGTCGATGGCGCCCAGCGCCACCACCAGGCCGGTGCGCGAGTTGACCGCGTAGGAAAGGAACGCCAGGTTCGAGCCGGTGGCCCAGCCCGTATGCGCGCTGCGCCCCTGGTCTGCGGCCACGAGCTTTATGAACGGTTCGTCGCGATAGCAGGCCGCGGCGGCCGCGTAGAGCCGCCTGGCGTCTGCTGCGGACCCGGGCCGCCCGTAGCAGGTGGCCAGGATGCCGCGCGTCATCGGCACCAGGTGCGGGGTAAAGGCGACCGTCGACTTCCTGCCCGCGACCTGCGCCAGCGCCTGCTCCATTTCGGGCACGTGCGGATGCGCTTGTAATCCGTAGGCAAACAGGTCCTCGTTGGTTTCGGCGTACCCGAAGTCGCTCGCGCCGCCGCGACCCGTGCCGGTGACGCCGCTCTTGGCGTCGATGACGATGCCCTCGGGCTCGATCAACCCTTCCTTGAGCAACGGCGCCAGCGCGAGCAGCGCGGCCGCGGGATAGCAACCCGGGTTGGCGATGCGCGCGGCGCCGCGGATCTTCTCGCGCTGCCCGGGGAGCTCGGTGAGGCCGTAGGTCCAGCCCTCGACGAACCGATGGTCGCCGCCGACGTCGACGACGCGAATGCCCTTGGCGACCCTGGCGAGCGGTTCGCGCGACTTGCCGGTGGGCAGCGAGGCGAACAGCAGGTCGATGCCCGGCAGTTTCTCCGGGACGAAGGGTTCGATCACCAGCCTGCCCGCAGCATGGCCGGCGAGGGCGGGGAAGCGCTGTTCGAGCGCCTGGCCGGCGGTGGAGTCACCGCCGACATATGCGATTTCAAAGGACGGGTGACCCGCGCAAAGGCGCAGCAACTCGCTGCCGCCATAGCCACTGACCCCGACGATGCCGATTTTCATGACCGGAATCGTAACAGTAGGGTGGGCCGAGGCCCACCCTACGCGGCGCGCGCCTGCAGCGCGGCGATGCGCTCCTCGACCGGCGGGTGGGTGGAAAACAGCGCCGCGAAGCCCGAGGGCTTGTCGGTGATGCCGGCGGCCTTCATCGACTGCGGCAGGGCCCCGGGCTCGAGCCCGCCCAAGCGCGCGAGCGCGCTCATCATCGGGCGCGGATTGCCCAGCAGGTCGGCCGAAGCGGCGTCGGCGCGGAACTCGCGCTGGCGCGAGAACCAGGCGACGATGACCGAGGCGAGGACGCCGAACAGCAACTGGAACACGATGGCGGTGATGTAGAACCCCGGGCCGACGCCGCGCTCGGTGCGGAAGATCACCTTGTCGACGAAGAAGGCGACGACGCGCGACAGGAACACGACGAAGGTGTTGACCACGCCCTGGATCAGGGTGAGCGTCACCATGTCGCCGTTGGCGACGTGGCCGATCTCGTGGCCGAGCACCGCCTCGACCTCTTCCTTGCTCATGGATTGCAGCAGGCCGGAGGACACCGCGACCAGGGCCGAATTCCTGAATGCGCCGGTCGCGAAAGCATTGGGCGCGCCTTCATAGACCGCGACCTCGGGCATGCCGATGCCCGCCTTGCCGGCGAGTTCCTGGACCGTCTGCACCAGCCAGTGCTCGGTGGTGCCCTCGGTGCCGTCGATGACGCGGGCGCCGGTGGAACGCTTGGCGGCCCACTTGGAGATCAGCAGCGAGATGAACGCGCCGCCAAAGCCGATCACCGCCGAAAACACCAGCAGCCCTGCGTAGTCGATGCCGTTCTCCGACAGCCAGCGGTTCAGGCCGAATACCTGGATCACCACCGACAGCAGCAGCAGCACCGCAATGTTGGTGACCAGGAACAGAAAAACGCGTTTCATCTTAAGATGGCCTCCTGATGGTGCCTGTCGAGAGTCGCGGCATGTTAGCCCAATCTTGGGGCTGGGCCTGGGGTTTTCAAGCCGGGATGCTGCTCGCGCTCGCCGCGGCTTGCACGACCGCGCCGCCTCCGGCGCCGGCGCCGGTTCTGGTTCCGGGCAGGGCGGCGCCCGTGCCGCCGCCTGCGGACGCGGTGCGCTATTCGGCCGCCACCAGCCTGCCCGAGTACCAGCGGGAAATGGCCGGGCTGTTGCATGCCGCCAGCGCAGATCGGGTGTACGTGGGCGCGCCGCCGAACCCGTTGCGGGCGGTGGTCGTGTACTACGCCGAGATCGACGCCCTGGGCGAAACGCGCATGCTGCTGCTGTTCCGGGCCCCCGAACACGCACCGGAGCTGGCGGCTTACGCCGCCGAGTCGCTGCGCCTGGCGTCGCCGTTTCCGCGCCCCCGCCCGCAGCTGATGAACGGCGCGGGCCGGATCGTGATCACCGAAACCTGGCTGTTCGACCGCGAAGGGCGCTTCCGGCTGCGCACGCTGTCCCTGCCGCAGGCGCGGCCGCCGCAGTGGGATGAGGAATTTCCTTAGCTGCCGGAACGTGGCGACCGATGCCGATACTTAATCCGATCGAGCAGGGTTCGAAGGCTCGGGAACGCGATGCGCCGGAACTGCTGGCCGGCGCGCTGCGCGACGCCTGCCTGGAGCACTATGACCCGGCGGTGCATGCCTTCCACTACGCCCGCTTTCCGGAATCCCCCGAGTTCGCCGCCTTGCGCGCCGCCGCCCGGGCGCTGGCTGATTTCGACTGCGGCACCCTGGTGATCGGGCGGCGGCTGCCGTTCTGGCTCAACGTCTACAACGCGCTCGTGCTGCACGCAGTGGCGGCGCGCCGGGCGGACGCGGGGGTGCGCAGCGTCGGGGATTTCTTTTCCGCCTCGCAGTACATGGTCGGCGGGCACGTGTTCTCCCTGGACGAGATCGAGCATGGGATGCTGCGCGTGAATGCCCCGCGGCTGCGCGTCGGCGCGAAACCGATGCGCCGGGACGACCCGCGCCAGAAGCTGGCGCCGTACATGTTCGACGAGCGCGTGCATTTCGCCATGTACTCGGCCTGCCGCGCCTCGCCGGCGCCGGCGGCCTACGTCCCCGGCAGTCTCGAGGCGGACCTGGAGGCTGCGACGTGCGCCTACCTCGGGCGCACCGTGCGCGTGGAAGAAGCAAGCGCGAAGCTGGTAGTGCCGAAGATGTTCGACTGGTATGCAGTGGATTTCGGCGGCGAGCGCGGGGCGCTCGAATTCGTCACCGCGAGGCTGCAGCTCCCCGAGGATCTCGACGCCGTGGATCGCTGCGGTTCGCGATTGCGGCTGCAATTCGCCGAGTTCGACTGGACGCTGAATTCGGCCTAGCCGAGCGCGTCCTCCAGCAGCATGCGCGCTCCACGCTCGGCGATCATGGTGGTGGGCGCGTTGGTGTTGCCCGAGGTGATGCGTGGCATGATCGATGCGTCGATGACGCGCAGGCGGCCGAGGCCGCGCACGCGCAGTCGTTCATCGACGACCGCCATGGCGTCCTGGCCCATCTTGCACGTGCCGACGGGATGAAAGATGGTGGTGCCGAGTTCGCCCGCCGCCTGCTCCAGGGCTTTGTCCGACTGCACTGCCGGCCCCGGCCGGAACTCCTCCGGGCGGTACTTCGCCAGCGCGCGCGCCGCCATGATGCGCCGCGTCTCGCGCATCCCGGCCACTGCCACCAGGCGGTCCTCAGGCGAGGACAGATAGTTCAGCCGGATCTCAGGGTAGACCGCGGCATCGGGCGACCTGATGCGCACCCAGCCGCGCGACGCGGGGCGCAGATTGCACACGCTCGGCGTGATCGCCGGGAAGGGGTGCAGCGGGTCGCCAAACTTGTCCAGCGACAGCGGCTGAACGTGCCATTCCATATTGGCGGTGGGCTGCGCAGGATCGCTCCTGGCGAAGGCGCCCAGCTGCGAAGGTGGCATGGTGAGCGGCCCGGTGCGGTGCAGCAGGTACTCCAGGCCCATCGCCGCCTTGCCCCAAAGCGAGTTGGCCATCTGGTTCAGCGTCTTTACGCCGCTGACCTTGTACTGCATGCGGATCTGCAGGTGATCGTGCAGGTTCTCGCCGACCCCGGGTAGATCATGCGCCACCGCAATGCCGTGCTGCTGAAGCAGCGCGCCGGCGCCCACGCCGGACAGCTGCAGCAACTGGGGTGAACCGATCGCGCCGGCGGCGAGGATCACTTCGCGCGAGGCTTTCACGTAGCGCGAGTCGCCGCCGGCGCGAAACTCAACCCCGGCAACCGCTCTGCCTTCGATTCGCAATCGGGTTGCATGCGCTCCGGTGACGACGGTCAAATTCTTACGATGCAAAACCGGCCGCAAAAACGCCTTCGTTGCGCTCCACCGCACTCCGCGCTTCTGGTTCATCTGGAAGTACGCGCAGCCCGTGTTGTCGCCGGTGTTGAACGTGCGGATCGGCGCGATGCCGCATTCCGCCGCCGCCGCGCGCCAAGCGTCCAGGATCTCCCACTGCACGCGCGGATCCTCGACGCGCATCTCGCCGCCCGCGCCGTAGCTGTCCACGGCCCCGTGCTCATAGTCCTCCAGACTCTGGAATACCGGCAGTAGCTTGTCCCAGGACCAGCCGCGGTTGCCGAGTGCCGCCCAGTGGTCGTAGTCCTGCTTCTGCCCGCGCATGTGGATCATGGCGTTGATCGACGAGCAGCCGCCGAGCACGCGGCCGCGCGCGTAGTGGATGGCGCGGTTCGCCAGGTGCGGATCGGGCTCGGTCTTGTAGCACCAGTCGGTGCGCGGGTTGGCGATGGTGTAGAGATAGCCGATCGGGATGTCGATCCAGAAGTAGTTGTCCTTGCCCCCGGCCTCGAGCAGCAGGACGCGCGTGCCCGGGTCGCGCGACAGGCGGTTGGCGAGGAGGCAGCCGGCGCTGCCCGCGCCAACGATCACGTAGTCGTAGTCCATGTGCGTAGAATACCGCCACCCGATGGCGGAATCCTCCAGCCGTACGCTGGTCTGCAGCGTGCTTTTCGTTGACCTCGCGGGCTACGCGCAGTTGCCGGTGACCGATCTGCTGCGGCAGAAACGGGTGCTGAACGCGCTTCTGGCGCAGGAACTGGCGCGGGTGCCGAAGGCGGACCGCGTGGTGCACGATGTCGAAGGCGGCGCAGCCGTGGCCTTCCTCGCCGATGCCGAGGCTGCGCTGGTTGCCGCGATCGGCATCCATACCGATGCCGGCGAACTGAAGCTGCGCATGGGGCTCGACCTGGGTACGGTCCACGTCGTGCAGGACCTGGGCGGGCAGATGGTTGTTGTCGGCGATGGCGTCAATGACGCGCAACGCGTGGCGGCTTGCGCAGAAGCGGGCCAGCTGCTGGCCTCGCGCGCCTATCGCGACATGGTGTCACGTCTGTCCGCGGACCACGCCGCGCTGTTCGACATCGCGGCGCTGCGCACCGATGTGCAAAGGCGCGAGCACGAGCTGTTCCAGGTGCGATTCTCGGCGCAGGCGCAGACCCAGCCGGCGCGCGGCGCGCAGGACGCAGCGAGCGTGTTCGACGCCGGGCCCCACCTGATCGTCTCCGGATATGAACGCGCCGCCGTGCAGCGGGCGCTCGATGGGTTGGCCGTCAAAGGCGCGCGCGTGATTTCGCCCATCGTGCGGGTCGGCGAAAAATGGATGGCAAGCTGTGACCATCCCGAGGCTCGCCAGAGCGAGTGCAAGGTGGAGAAGCTCGGCTACACGAGCATCGTCACCGGGCCGACGCGCCAGGCGGTCGCGGAGAAGGTGGAAGAGCTGGTAGGGCTGGGCGCGCGGCAGACGGGAGAGATCGAGATGGAGGGCGGCGAGTGGACTGCCGTCTGCGACACCGGCGGGGCGGGCCGTTGAGCAAGGGCGCAATGAGGATCGGCGTCGATCTGGGCGGCACCAAAATCGAAGTGGCGGTATTCGCCGCCGATGGGCGCGAAACCTTCCGCAAGCGCGTTCCCACGCCGCCGACCGACTACCAGACTGCGGTCGAGGCCGTCGCCGCGCTGGTGCGCGAGGCGGGCGAGGGCACGATCGGCATCGGCATCCCCGGCGCGCTGTCCCCGGTCACCGGGCTGGTCAAGAACGCCAACTCGACGCGCCTCATCGGCAAGCCGTTCAAGCAGGAC
This sequence comes from Pseudomonadota bacterium, assembly GCA_027624175.1. Lineage (GTDB taxonomy): Bacteria > Pseudomonadota > Gammaproteobacteria > Burkholderiales > SG8-39 > JAABQT01. The sequence goes on from JAQBXT010000001.1 coordinate 107,212, forward strand.
CTCGAGCGGGCCATCGGCCGCGAAGTGCGGATGATGAACGACGCCAACTGTTTCGCGCTGTCGGAGGCGGTGGACGGCGCGGGCGCGGGCGCCGACGTGGTGTTCGGGGTGATCCTCGGCACCGGGGTCGGTGGCGGCATCGTGGTGCGCGGCGAAGTGCTGACCGGGCCGAACGCGATCGCCGGCGAGTGGGGCCACAACCCGCTGCCCCTGCCCACCGCGGCGGACTTGCCGCTTCCGGTGTGCTATTGCGGCCGCGCGGGCTGCATCGAAGCCTATCTGTCCGGCCCGTCGTTGGCGCGCGATCACCTGAAAGTCACCGGGGAGAAGCTTGCGCCCGAGGAAATCGTCAAGGCGGGCAAGGAAGCGACGCTGGCGCGCTATGAGGAGCGCCTCGCGCGCGCGCTCGCCTCGGTGATCAACTTGCTCGATCCGGATGTCATCGTGCTGGGCGGAGGCATGTCCAACGTGCAGCGGCTCTACCGCAACGTGCCCACGCTATGGACGCGCCAGGTGTTCTCCGATCACATCAGCACGCGCCTGGTGCAGGCGAAGCACGGCGACTCGAGCGGCGTGCGCGGCGCGGCCTGGCGGTGGGGCGGGCCGCCGCGCTAGTCAGGCCTCGGGCGGGCGCGCCCCCTTGTCGACGACGCGCGCGGCGCGCTCGAACGTCCAGTAGGCCCAAGCCCAGTCGATCAGCACCACCAGGCGATTGCGGAATCCGATCAGGAAGTAGATGTGCGCAGTGAGCCAGGCGATCCAGGCGAGCCAGCCCCAGATGTGGACCCGGCCGAACATCGCAACCGCGGAGCTGCGGCCGATGGTCGCGAGCTGACCGTAGTCGCGATAGCGGAACGGGCGCGTCGGGTGGCCGGCGAGCGCGGCGACGATGTTGCGCGCCGCATGCCGGCCCATCTGCTTGGCGGCAGGGGCGACCCCGGGCACGGGCGGTTCGTGCCCGGGCAGAGTGGCGAGGTCGCCGACCGCCTGGATCTCGGGATGCCCCGGAACCGTCAGGTCGGGCTCGATGATCACGCGGCCGTCGCGCGCGAGCGGCGTGCCAAGCGTCGCGCCGATCGGGCTCGCCGCCACGCCTGCGCACCACACCACAGTCTTCGCCTCCAGCCGGTCCCCCCCGAGCTGCACGCCCTGCGCGTCGATTCCCGTGACCTTTCTTCCCAGCCATACGGTGACGCCCATGCGCTCGAGCTGCACGCGCGCCCGCTCGGAGAGATCCGGTGCGTACGGCGGCAGCACGCGGTCCATGCCTTCGACCAGGACGACGCGGGTGTTGCGCGGATCGAACCTGCGGAATTCGCCGGTCAGCGTGTGGCGCGCGATCTCGGCGAGCATGCCCGCCATTTCTACGCCGGTGGCGCCTGCGCCGATTACCACGAACGTCAGCCACGCGGCGCGCTTCACGGGATCGGCTTCGCGCTCGGCGTGCTCGAAGGCAAGGAACACGCGCTGGCGGATCTCGAAAGCGTCCTCGAGCGTCTTCAGCCCCGGTGCGTGCGCGCGCCACTCGTCGTGGCCGAAATAGCTGTCGGTGGCGCCGGTGGCGAGGATCAGCCGGTCGTAGGGCAGCTCGTCGCCGTTCTCCAGCACGACATTGCGCCCTGCCACCTCCACGCGCTGCGCTTCGCCGTACAGTACGGTGACGTTCTTCTGCCCTGCAAGGGCGCGCCGGATTGGCTCCGCGATGGCCGGTGCGGCCAGGCCCGCAGTCGCCACCTGATAGAGCAGGGGCTGGAACAGGTGGTGATTGGTGCGATCGACGACGGTGATCTCCACCGGGGCCTTGTGCAGCGCGCGCGCGGCGAACAGGCCGCCAAAGCCGCAGCCCAGGATGACGATGCGGGGAGTCATGCGGCTATCATAGCCGCCACATGGACACACTGAAGACGGGGCTCACCGGCAGCGCCACGTTGGTGGTGGGTGAGGAGCATACCGCACCGCGCATCGGCAGCGGCCGCGTGCACGTACTCGCGACGCCGGTGATGATCAACCTGTTCGAGGCGGCGGCGCTCGATGCGATCGAGCGGCTGCTGCCGCCGGGCCATCAGAGCCTGGGCACCATCCTGAACGTGCGCCACATCGCTGCGACGCCGGTGGGCATGCGCATCACGGCCCGCGCCGAGGTGGTCGGAGTGGACAGCAGGACGGTTCGTTTCCGCGTCGAGGCGCACGACGAAAAGGAGTTGATCGGCGACGGCGCGCATGAGCGCGTGGTGGTCAACGTCGCCAAATTCGATCTCAGGGTGCAGCGCAAGCTTAAATAGGGACAGACCTCATTTTTCTCATTTGCAAATGAGAAAAATGAGGTCTGTCCCTATTCAGTATGGTCGCTGGCCGAACAGCCAGGGGTGGGCGTAGAGCACGAGTGCGAATGCGGCCAGGCCGACGGCCGGCCGCCACCAGCCGATTTCGCGCCACACCACCCGATTGCGGCCCTGGAAGGTCGCCAGGAACGGAAGGTTCGACGTGAGCGCGGCAAAGCGCCGCCAGTCCTCGCCCAGCGCCCTGGCCTTGCGCGCGTCCTGCAGCGTGGTGCCCGCGGCGGAGAGCAGCAGCAGGCCACCGAAGAAAATCACTGCCTGCAAGCTGCCGATGGCGAGCAGGTGCGCGCCTGCCCACAGCATGATGGCCCACATCACGGGGTGGCGCGTGATGCGGAGAATCCCGCGCGCGGGATCGTCGCGCCTGAGCGCGCCGGCCTGTCCGAGCAGCGCCGGGTTGCGCGCGAGCAGCCCGCAGGCGAGCAGGACGAAAGAAAACGGCGTCAGCACCAGCGGCAGCAGGCGCAGTCCGGGCCACAACGCCTCGAACGGCGCGCGCTCGTACGCCGCCGACATCCAGATCAGGGCGCCGAGCGAGGCGAGCGAGAACACGCCGAGATAGGCGCGTTCGCCGATGGCCTTCACCGTCAGCGCGCGCAGCGGCGTGCTCGGCATGATGTGGATGGCGAGGAACACCAGCGTGGCGAGGAGCAGATAAAGCGTCGAATCCATCAGGTGAATTGTGTGCTCGGCTGCTAAAATTCTCGAACGATCAGCAGTTTAATGTAAATGAGGAGACGCGCATGGCCAAAAACTGGGGGTGGTTGATTCAATACCTGTTGGTGATCATGGTGGCGCTCATCCTCGGCGCCGCGATCGGGGAACTCGACCTTTTCAAGAAGACCGCGCTAGGTGCGCAGAAACTGAAACTGACAGCGGCCAGCCTGGCCCAGTTCCTGGGATACGGCAGTGCGCTGACTCTGCTCTGGTTGCTCGCGCAGCGTGCAGCGCGAGAACTGCAGTCCCAGGTCGGTTGCAAACGGCCAGTGAGTTTTTTCGTCCTGCCCCTGGCGACGCTGATCGTCGTGCCGGCCGTCCACCAGATCATGCTGCTCGTCTTCGGCGGTCTCATCGGACCCGAGCTGCGCAAGATTTACAACTGGATATTCATACTCGGCACGACGGCGGCCGCGATATGGCTGGTCGTCGCGTTGTTTCAGCATCTCGAAGCGCTGATCGAGGAGTTGCGCTCCGGCGCCAGGAGTCGCCAGCCCTGAGCGCGCAGCGGCGCCGGGGTGTCAGGCCAGGTCGATGATGAACAGCCTGATCAGTTCTTCGAGGACCTCGCGCGAGCCGAGGACCTGGCAGCCGATGCGGCTGGCGCGCTCGCCGTTGGGCAAGGTGACGCGAGAGACGTAGCGCACTTCGAGGTCGACGAAAAACGGTTCGCACTGGGGATGGCGAATGCGCGCCCGCTCCAGCCGCGTGCCGGAACAAAGCGGAATCGTGGGATCGGACACCAGCGTGCCGATGCCGTCGAGGCTGACGTCGACCACCTGGGCTGCGAAGGACTGCAGGTTCATGCGCAGGTCGCAGTCCACGGGGGCCTGCGCCGGCACCTGGATGCGGGCCTGGGCGCGGCGCTGCTGCATGCCGAGCATCGCCGTCGGCAATCCGCATTGGATGCAAGGCTGGCCCGAATGCGCGGCCTGCTGCGGTTTGTCGGTGGTGAATGCGAACTGCGCGCCGCGGTGGTTGCAACGCAGCGTTAGCGTACGCGCCGCCAGCACCGCCGAGTTGGCGGACTTGTTGGTCGAGTAGGCGAGCCGCAGGTAGCCCCTCACCGGTTCGACGTAGAGCAGATTGGAAAGAAATAGCACCTGCGTCGGCAGATTCGCGGTGACGGCATCGCCATCCCGAACCATCGAGTCCAGGAGCCGGCCGATTTCGATTCCCGAGCGAACGAGGAGCTGGCCGGTGGTGGCCAGCCGCGAAGTGATGTCAGGCGAGTTCAAGCAGCGCCCACAATGCCAGATCGCGCGCCGGGCTCAAGGACAAACTGCGCAGTATCGTGGCTCAGCGGGACAGCTTCGTGACTATTCTTGCAGCGCCCTGCGCGAGCCCCGGGACAGCGCTGCGGATTCGTCGCCCGCGCCCGACGCGCTCAGTGCCTCAGCGCGAACCAGGCCGCGGTGACGGCAAGCGAGAGGAGCGTGACCGGCACGCCGGTGCGGGCATGGCGCCGCCAGTCGATCGAAATGCCCTGACGCGCTGCGGCGCTCACCACGATGATGTTGGCGATCGAGCCCACGATCAACAGGTTGCCGGCCAGCGTGCTCACCAGTGCCAGCATCGGCCCGGCGTAGGGCTCGGTGGCCGCGGGCAGCAGGAGCATCACCGCCGGCACATTCGACACGATGTTGGCGAGCAGGAGCGTGACGAAGAAAAACGGCGCCGGCTCGGACAGGGGCATACCGGCGGCGGCGAGTTCCTGCATGGCCCGCTGCGTGAACCCGGTCTGCGCCAGCGCATGGTTGACCACGAACAGGCCGATGAACAGGAGCAGCAGGCTCCAGTCGACGAGGCCGAGCATCTTGTGCGATTGCAGCTTGCGGCTGGTGAGCAGCAGCGCGATGCCGGTGCGGTCAAGCTGCAGGAACGGCAGGCCACCGAGGATCATGCCCAGGTACACCACCGCGAACACGACGAGGACGGTGGTCACGACGCGCCGCTCAGCACAGGGACTTGGTGACGATCTCGGCGACGTCGCGGGACAATCCCTGCGCGTCGCGAATGCGTTCCAGCTGCCGGCGCGCCTGCGCCTGGCGCGCCGCGTCGAACTTCCTCCAGCGGTCGAAGCCGCGCGCCATGCGCGCCGCGACCTGGGGATTGAGCGTGTCCAGTTCCAGGACACGCTCGGCGAGGAACTCGTAGCCGGAGCCGTCGGCGGCGTGGAAGCGCACGTGGTTGGCGCTGAAGCCGCGCACCAGCGCGTATACCTTGTTCGGCACCTTGAGGTCGAACGCCGGGTGCTGGAGCAACTGCCGCACGCGCGCCAGCGTGCCGGGCAGGCGCGAGGTGGCCTGCACCGCCAGCCACTTGTCCACCACCAGCGGTTCGTCCTTCCATTGGTCATGGAACGACTGCAGCGCGGGCTCGCGCTCCCGGCAGTCGGCGTTGGCGAGGCAGGCCAGCGCGGCCATGGCATCGGTCATGTTGTCGGCGCGTCGGAACTGTTCGTCGGCGAGGGCGGACAGGCCAAGTTCGGTGAGGTAGCCCAGGCAAAGGTTCTTCAGTGCGCGCTTGCCCGAGGACGCCGGGTCAGGAGCGTAGGGCGCATCCGAATGCAGGCCTCGATAGGCGGCGGCGAGTTCGGGCTGCAGAGCCCTGGCGATGTGCCGGCGCAGATTAATTCTCGCCTCATGCAGGGCATCCGGGTCCACCACCGCGCACTGCTCGGCGAGGAAGGTCTCCGAGGGCAGCGTCAGCGCCTCGGCGACGAAGGCGTGGTCCGGTTCCGCGAGCACGTGCCGCGCCGCCTCGAGGTAGGCCTGCGACGGGACGCCTTGGCGCTGCAACATGATCTCGACGGCGAGCCGCTGCCCGGCTTCCCAGCGATTGAAGGCATCATCGTCGTGCGCCAGCAGGTGCACGAGTTCGGCCTCGCTGTAGGGATAGTTCAGGATCACCGGCGCGGAAAAACCGCGCAGCAGCGAAGGCACGGGCTTCGCGTCCACCTTGAACGAGAAACTCTCCTGCGTCTTGGTCAGCGCCAGCACCCGCTCGTGCGGCCCGATCTTCACCGCCAGCGGGATGTGGAACGGCGGGTGCATCGACTGCTTGACTGTCAGCGTATAGATGCCGTCGGCGAAGCTTGCCGAGCAATCCAGCACCGGCGTGCCGGCGACGTCGTACCAGCGCCTGAACTGCGTGAGATCGACGCCCGAGGCGTCCTGCATCGCCTGCACGAAGTCGTCGCAGGTCACGGCCTGCCCGTCGTGGCGCTGGAAGTACAGGCGCATGCCGGCCTGGAATTTTGCCTCGCCGAGCAGCGTGTGCTGCATGCGCACCACCTCGGCGCCTTTTTCATACACCGTCATGGTGTAGAAGTTGCGGATTTCCATGTAGGACTGCGGCCGTACCGGGTGCGCCATCGGACCCGCGTCTTCGGCGAACTGGCCGGCGCGCAGCATGCGTACGCCCTGGATGCGCTCCACAGCGCGCGAATAGAGGTCGGCGGTGTATTCCTGGTCGCGGAACACCGTCAGGCCTTCCTTCAGCGACAGCTGGAACCAGTCGCGGCAGGTGACGCGGTCGCCGGTCCAGTTGTGGAAGTACTCGTGCGCCACCACCGAGTCGATGGCCAGGTAGTCGGCGTCGGTGGCGGTGTCGGGCCGCGCCAGCACGTATTTGGTGTTGAAGATGTTGAGACCCTTGTTTTCCATGGCGCCGGAATTGAAATCGCCCACCGCCACGATCTTGTACTGCTCGAGGTCGAGCTCCAGGCCGAAGCGCTCTTCGTCCCACTGCATGGCGCGCTTCAGGCAGTCCATGGCCCATTCGGCCTGGTCGAGCTTGCCGGGCTCGACGTAGACCGAGAGCTGCGCCTTCCTGCCGGAGCGCGTCCTGAACTCGCCCTGCAATTCCTCGAGGTTTGCCGCCACCAGCGCGAACAGGTACGAGGGCTTGGGAAACGGGTCGTCGAATTTCGCCCAGTGCCGGCCGCCGGATTCCCCGCCGGCGCCGGCCAGGTTGCCGTTGGACAGCAGCACCGGGTACTTTGCCTTGTCGGCGCGTACGGTGACGAGGAAGCGCGCCATGTTGTCGGGGCGGTCCACGAACCAGGTGATGCGCCGGAAACCCTCCGCCTCGCACTGCGTGACATAGCCATGCCTGGTGGCGTACAGGCCCTCGAGCTTGGTGTTCTTCTGCGGCACGATGCGCGTCAGCGTCTCCAGGACGAACGCGTCGGGCACATCGTGCACGGTGAGCTTGTCGGCGGCGACGTCGTGGCGCGGCGCCTTGCCGTCCAGTTTCACGAATACGAGCTCGAGCTCGTCGCCATCCAGCACCAGTGGTCCGTCGCCCGCATTGCGTTTGACGTTCAGCTTCGCGCGCACCAGGGCGTGGTCGTCACGGATATCCACGTCGAGCTCGACGTCCGAGATCAGGAACGCGGGCGGGGTGTAATCCTTGAGGTGGATGGTATTCGGCGTGGGTTCGCGCATCGCCGCGCAAGTTTAACCGACCGCGTGCTACCGTAAGGCATGCCGCAGGCCGTGCTGCGCGAACTCCTGGCGCTTACACGACTGCAGGGCACGGCGGATTTTTCCGGCGCCGATCCGGTGTTGCGCACGCCTTACCGAGTCGGCACCGCGGGTGCCGCCGCGCTCGCCGCCGTCGGCATCGCCGCGTCCAAACTCTGGACGCTGCGTACCGGGCGGCGCCAAAAGGTCGCCGTCGATCTGCGCGCTGCGGCCGCGTCGTTGCGCAGCGGCGCCTACCTCAGGATCGACGGCAAGGCGCCGCCCCCGATCTGGGATCCGATGAGCGGGTTTTATCCGGTGCGCGACGGGCGCTGGATCAGCATCCATTGCAACTTTGCCAACCATCGCCGCGCGGCAATGAAGGTGCTGGGCGTGACCGAGAATCGGGACGCCGCCGAAGCGGCGACCCGGGCCTGGGCCGGCCTCGAGTAGGAGGACGCGGTCCATGCCGCGGGCGGCTGCGCCGGACTGGCGCGCAGCGCGCAGGAATGGGCGGCGCATCCTCATTGTGCTGCGGTGGCGACACAGCCCTTGCTGGAAATCGTAAGAATTGGCGACGCGCCGGCGCAGCCCCTGCCTGCGGGAGAACGCCCACTCTCGGGCATCCGGGTTCTCGACCTGACACGCGTGCTCGCCGGGCCCACTTGCGCACGCACCCTGGCCGAGCACGGCGCGGAGGTACTCAAGATCACTGCGGCGCATTTGCCCGACTCGGGTGCCATCGAACTGGACACCGGCATCGGCAAGCTCGCGGCGCACCTGGATCTCAGAACGGCGCAAGGTGTGGAAATCCTGCGCAGCCTGTTGCGCGGTGCCGATGTTTTTACCCAGTCCTACCGCCCCGGCGCGCTTGCCGCACGCGGCTTCTCGCCGAAGGAGGCGGCGCAGCTGCGTCCGGGGATCGTCTATGTATCGCTGAATGCCTGGGGGCAGACCGGGCCGTGGAAAGACCGCCGCGGTTTCGATAGCATCGTGCAGACGGTGAGCGGCATGGCCCAGGCGTCGGGGGACGGGGTCAAGCCGAAGCTGCTGCCCGTATCCGCCATCGATTACGTCAGCGGCTGCCTGATGGCCTACGGCGCGATGGTGGCGCTCGCGCGGCGCGCGCGTGAAGGCGGCAGCTGGCTGGTGCGCGTGGCGCTCGCACGCACCGGCAAATGGATCGTGGACCGCGGCACAGTGGACGACAGCGCCGCGCCTGCGGATTTGCCGCCGGAGGAACTGGCGCAACTGTGCATGCAAACGCAGTCGCCCGCGGGCGTCGTCGGCCATCTCAAGCCGGTGGTGCAGATGTCCGCGACGCCCCCCCCTGCTGGGCGCGGCCGCCGGTGCCGCTTGGGCACCACCGGCCGGAGTGGCCCTAGGCTGCGCGGCGCTGTGCGCCGAAATTGCGGCGCTTCCCCTGACCTTGGCGCTGCTGCGGCCGGTAGGGCCGCTGCAGTTCCGGCTGCGGGCGCGGCGAATGCTGGCCCGGCTCAAAGCCCGCAATCACCTTCAGCTCGACGCTGCGCTTCATCAGCCGCTCGATGGCGGTGAGCAACGGACGGTCCTCGTGGCTCACCAGCGAAACGGCGGCGCCCGAGGAACCCGCGCGGCCGGTGCGGCCGATACGGTGCACGTAGTCTTCCGCCACGTGTGGCAGGTCGTAGTTCACGACGTGCGGCAGAGACTCGATGTCGAGGCCGCGCGCGGCGATGTCAGTGGCCACCAGGACGCGCAGTTCCTGGTCCTTGAAGCGCTTGAGGGCCCGCGTACGCGCGCCCTGGCTCTTGTTGCCGTGGATGGCGTCGGCTTCGATGCCGTCGCGCTCGAGCTGCTCGGCAAGGCGATTCGCGCCGTGCTTGGTGCGCGTGAAGACCAGCACCTGCTGCCAGTCGTTCGACTTGACCAGGTGTGAAAGCAGTGCGCGCTTGCGGTCGTGCGCCACCGGGTGCGCGATCTGGTCGATGAGTTCGACCGGCGTATTGCGGCGCGCGACTTCGACGGTGACCGGATCGTGCATGAAGGTGGCCGCCAGCGTGCGCACCTCATCGGGAAAGGTGGCAGAGAACAGCAGGTTCTGGCGCTTGGTAGGCAGGAGCTTGAGGATGCGCCGGATGTCGGGGATGAAGCCCATGTCGAGCATGCGGTCGCCTTCGTCCAGCACCAGGATCTCCACGAAGCGCAGGTCCACGGTGCGCTGCTGCACGTGGTCGAGCAAGCGCCCGGGCGTGGCGACGACGATGTCGACGCCGCGCTTGAGTTCCGCGATCTGCGGATGGATGCCGACGCCGCCAAAGACGCAGGTGGCGCGCAGGTTGAGATGCTTGCCGTAAGTGCGGATGCTTTCATGCACCTGCGCGGCGAGTTCGCGCGTCGGTGTCAGCACCAGCGTGCGCACGCGGCGCGGATGCTGCGGACCGGCGGCATTGAGCCGCTGCAACAGCGGCAGCGTGAAGCCGGCGGTCTTGCCGGTTCCGGTCTGCGCGGCGCCGAGCAAGTCGCGCCCGGCGAGCACCACAGGGATGGCTTGCGCCTGGATCGGGGTGGGAATGGTGTAACCCTGCTCGGCGACAGCACGGAGCAGCTCGGCCTGAAGGCCGAGAGTTGCGAACGACGGTGTGATGACTTTCTCCTGAGCTCGGCCTGGGAAGATCGACTTCCGACCGGTTCAGGCTGATGCGATTCTAGGCGGGTGAATCGACGGTCCGGAATGGACCGTGAAACAACTGAGACGCTAACCGGATGTATGCGAAACAGAAACCTGGCGCGCATTATACATGTTTGCGCTCCGCGAGTGCGGCGGCCTCGTTGCCGGCCAGCGCGGCCAGCACGATCGCGCCGCCGAGCAGGGTGGTTCCCGCCGGCACTTCGCCCGCGCCCAGCCAGGCCCATAGCGGCCCCAGCACCACTTCCAGCAGCGCGAGCAGCGCGATCTCCGGCGCGGTGAGCGTACGGCTGACGAGCACCAGCAGCATGCACGGCAGGCCGAGCTGGAACACGCCGAGCGCGCCGAGGATCAGCAGATCGCGCGCGCTCGCCGACCAGGGCAGCGCGAAAGGCAGGGTCACCACGGCCGAGATGAGCGCACCGAGCATCACCGCCGGCATCAGGTCCAGGTGCGCCGCGCTCTTTCTCAGCACGACGATGTTGATCGCACCCGCGATGGGGATGGTGAGGGCAAGCGCGAGGCCGGCGATGTGGCGTGGGTCGCTCGCGGAGAGCCCCGCGCCGAACATCGCGCCCATGCCGACGCTTGCGGCGACGATGGCGGCCCAGCTGCGCCGCGGGATCGGATCGCGCAGCATGAAGAACGCGAGGAGCGCTGTGCACAACGGACCCAGGCTGGACACCACCAGGACATTGGCGACCGTGGTGAGCGTGAGGGCGACGATAAAGCAGGTGAACATGATGGCCCACATCGCACCGGAAACGAGCCCCGCCGTGCCGGCGGCGCGCAGCGCTTCCCACGGGCGCCTGTCCCGCAGGAAGAGCAGGGCGCAAAAGACGAAGGCCGCGGCGAAGCTCGAGCGCCAGAACGCCATCTCGAAAGCGCCGGCGGACTGGATCTGCCGGGTGAGCACGCCGGCCGTGCTCCACATCAACGGAGCGAGGATCATCAGTGCCAGCGCTACCGGGCGCCGCGGTGGGGGCAGGGCGCTCACGCGGCTTTGCGGTGCGCCAGGAAGTCCGACAGGGCCACGGCGGTGTGGCCGTTCGCTGCGCGCTCGGGTGCGCCTTGGTAAACCAGCTTGCCGCCCGCGTCGCCGCCTTCGGGGCCGAGGTCGATGAGCCAGTCGGCTTCGGCAATGATGTCGAGGTTGTGCTCGATGACCACCACGGTATTGCCGGCGTCCACCAGGCGGTGCAGGACGCGGATGAGTTTTTCCACGTCGGCCATGTGCAGGCCTACGGTCGGCTCGTCGAGGACGTAGAGGGTGCCTGCGCCTTTAAAAACGGTCTCACGTCCTCCACTCGTGGAGGACGTGAGATTCTTTGAA
>JAQBXT010000087.1 GCA_027624175.1 Pseudomonadota bacterium
GGCGGCGCATGCAGCAGGCGCACGCTGGCCTCCAGCGGCGCGAGCGCGAGGCGCTCGCGCAGCGCCGCCGGCAGCGTGTCCTCGATCGCCTCGTCCGCCAGCGCCTCGCGCACCAGCTTGCGCAAGGTCGCCTGCCCGAGGCCGCTGGTGGTCGGGTAGACCGGCGTGAGCGCCGAGGGCAACGGCTCCTGCGGCGCGACGATGCGATAGCGCGGATGGATCATTTCCGCGCCCTGCCGCCCCGGCCTCACTTCGCCGTACGCACGCACCTGCAATCCTGCCTCGATGGCGCGTTCGAACTGGCGCGTCTGGCTGCCGTAGAAATTGAGGAAGCGCAGCGCGAGGCCCGCGCAGCGCACCACCAACTGCCGTTTGGGCCGGAAGGCGATCTCGGTGCCCAGCACCGGCGCCTGCACCAGCACCGGCGCGCCCACGGCCGCCTCACCCAGGGGCGTGAGGCGCGTCTCGTCCTCGTAGCGCAGCGGCAGGTGCAGCACCAGGTCGCGGCGCGAGCGGATGCCGAGCCGGGCGAGTTTCTTTGCCGTTGCGGCGGGCGGCTCGCGCTTCAACCGGAGTGCAGGATGGCGTCGATCTCGACCAGCGCGCCGCGCGGCAGGCTGGCGACGCCGAGCGCCGCGCGCGCCGGAAAGGGCTGGCCGAGGTGCTGCGCCATGATCTCGTTGACCTTGGCGAAGTGCCCGAGGTCGGTAAGGTACACCGTCATGCGCACCGCGCTGTCGAGCCCGAGACCTGCGGCCTTGGCGACCGCGGCGAGGTTGGCGAACACGCGCTGGATCTGCGCGTCGATGCCCTCGACCAGCTGCATGGTTTTCGGGTCCAGGCCAATCTGGCCCGAGAGGTACACGGTGTCGCCGGCGCGTATCGCCTGCGAGTAGGCGCCGATCGCCGCGGGCGCCTCGGCGGTGTGGATCGCGGTTTTCATCACGTGGGGGGAGTTTACAATCGCCTGGCCCATCTTAGCCCATATGCCCGCACCGCTGATCGCCAACCTGGAAAAGCTGCTCGGCACGCCGCGCGACGGCGCGCTGCTGCGCTACTCCCTGGGCACCGAGCACCTGAAGGCCGGCAACCTCGAGAGGGCGCTCGAACACTTGCGCGAGGCCGTGGCGCGCGACCCGAAGTACTCGGCGGCATGGAAGGCCCTGGGCCGGGTGCTCGCCGACGCAGGCCGCGAGGACGAAGCGCACGCGGCCTGGACGCAAGGCATCGAGGCCGCGCATGCCAGAGGCGACAAGCAGGCCGAGAAAGAGATGACGGTGTTCGCGCGCCGGCTGGAGAAAAAGCGCGGCGCCTAGCGTCCGGCCGCCGCGCGCGCGGTGCGCAACAAGCCGTCCACGTCGCCAGCCGGCACCGGCCGGCTGAACAGGTAACCCTGGGCCTGGTGGCAGCCGTGGCGGCGCAGGAACGCTGCCTGCGCCTCGGTTTCCACGCCCTCCGCCACGGGGAAGGAGGCGACCACCACGGTGCCCTGGCCTGGCGCGGACTGGATATGCAGGCTGCCGCCGGCGAGCGCCACGCGCTCCTCCATGCTCACCACGCCGAGGCTTTCGCCCGCGGCGGCGCGGCGCTGCGCGGCCTCCACGTCGAAGCCGCGGCCATCATCGCGCACCGAAAGCGCCAGGCGCCCGCCGGCGACGAACAGCCGCAGCCAGACGTTGCCCGCGGCGGCGTGGCGCACGATGTTGTTCATGGCCTCCTGCGCCACGCGGAAGCACGCGGTCTCGATCTCCGCGCCCGGCTTCACGGGCGCCTCCTGGATCTCGAAATGCGGCGCCAGCTTGCCGAGCACGGCCTGGCGATCGAGGTGCGAGCGCAGCGCCGCGGCCAGGCCCAGGTCGTCGAGCTGCAACGGGCGCAGGTTGAGCGAGAGCTGGCGCACGCGTTCGATGGTGTGGCGCGCGGTTTCCAGAGCATCGGCAATGCGCGTCTGCAGCGCCACGCCTGCGCGGCCGCGCGCCAGCGTTTCGAGATTGAGCTTGAGCGCCGTGAGCCCCTGGCCGATATCGTCGTGCAGCTCGCGCGCCAGGTGGCGCCGCTCGACCTCCTGCACTTCGAGCAGGCGCCGCGACAGGCTGCGCAGGCGCTCGCGCGCCGCGACAGGCTGCGCAGGCGCTCGCGCGCCGCGCCCAGCTGGTCCATGGCGCGGCGCAGTTCGGTGACGTCGCGGCCCACGGACTGGATTTCAGCGAGCGCGCCGCGCGCGTCGAAAATGCCGCGTGCCGACCAGTGCAACCAGCGCTCGGCGCCGCTGGCATCGCGCTCCAGCACCTCGCGTTCGTACGCCGGCGCTTGCGGCGTGAGCAGCGCGAAGTTGCGGCGCAGGGCCTCGCAGCCTTCCGCGCTCGGACCGCCCAGCACCGCACGGCCGAGGACCTGGTCCGGCTGCAGTCCGAAGAAGCGGCAGTAGGCGCGGTTGACGAAGGTCGCGCTGGCGTCCGGCAGCATGCGGATGATCAGCTCGGTCTGGTCTTCGACGATCGCGCGATAGCGCCGCTCGGAGAGCTCGAGCGCCCGCTGCGTCTCGAGGTGCACGCGGCGTTGCCGTGCCTCATCCAGGGCCCGCACCACCGCGGGCGCGAGGCGGCTCAGGTTGTCCTTGAGCACGAAGTCGGTCGCGCCCGCGTGCAGCGCCGCGACCGCGCGCTCCTCGCCAAGCGCCCCCGGCAGACCTCGGTCACGGCCGGGACGGTCTTCGCCGGCTCCAAGTTGCCGCTTTCCGTCTGGTTTCTCGCCATGCATCTGATCACCCAGGCCAAGAACGGCATCTCCTCGCTGGAGCTCTCCCGCCAGCTGGCCATCTCCCAGAACAGCGCCTGGCTGATGAAGCACAAGCTCATGCGGCGAGGCGATGACTGCCGAGCACAAGTTCTGCGATCCCTTCGACTTCTCACCCTACGCCACCTGCTGGTTCGGCACCAATCACATGCCCGGCACGCGGGATTTCACTGACGCCCTCTTTCGGCGTGCCGTCACCATCGATTTCAACCGCCAGTTCGCCGAGCACGAGCGTGATGTCCATCTCGCAGACAAGCTGATCCGGGAACTGCCGGGAATTCTCAATCTGGCCCTTGCCGCGGTTGCCAATGTCGTTGCCACCGGCGTCTTCACCCGCCCGCCCTCGTGCGAGGCGACCAAGGCCCACTGGCGCAGCGAGAACGATCAGACCGCCCAGTTCATTGACGAGTGCTGCGCGGCCCTGCCCGGCCATCGGATCGAATCAGCCGTCGTGTATCGGCAGTACCGGAACTGGACCGAAGACGCGGGCATTCAGAGGCCCCTTAACCGCAAGAACTTCTCGACCCGTCTCGCGGCCCTGGGCTACGCCAATGGCAAGGGGACCAATGGCGTGCGGCAAATCTTCGGTCTGCTGGTGGAGCCTCGCCATGCCTTGTGAGCAGTGGCGTGAGTGGCGTGAGAGTGGCGCGACACTTTACCAAAAAACCCTTTCACTGCAAGCAAGTGGCGCGAGTGGCGCGTCAAACCTATCTATCGCAATAGCAATTTTGCTCGATCAGCCTCAGTGGAGAGAAATCCCTATAGAAGGAAGTACGCGCGCTCGCGCCACTCACGCCACTCGCGCCCCGGAGCCAGTTCTAACTTGGCTTCTGCCCGGGAAGAAGCGTTCATGCAACTTCCTCAACACCCATGGAGTATCACGATGACGCCATCCCCGCCGCTCGCAGCCCAGTTGGCGGCACTGCCTGCAATGCCCCTTCCTCATCTGTGGGCCTTGTGGGGTCAGCATTTCCCGCGCCGGCCCGATAGGGTCAATCGGCGCTATTTGGAGGCGCGGCTTGCCTACCGGCTGCAGGAAATCGCACTTGGCGGACTTCCGCCGCAGGTCAAGGCGCACCTGGCCCAATGCGGTGAGCAGCGTTCGAAGATCAAGGTCGGGCGCGGGCCGGAGCTGCGCCTGATGCCGGGCACGACGCTGATCCGCGAGTGGGATCGGCGCGAATACCGCGTGACGGTCCTGGCCGATGGTTTTTACGGTCTGGATGGAAAGCGCTACAAGAGCCTTTCGGCGGCGGCGCGCGCGATCACGGGAACGCAGTGGAACGGGCCAAGGTTCTTCGGGCTGCGCGATGGTAAAGAGGGAGCCCGATGAACGCGCCTCTCTTGGTGTCGCCCAGGCGCTGCGCGGTGTATTGCCGCGTGTCATCGGATGAGCGGCTGGATCAATCCTTCAATTCGATCGACGCGCAGAAGGAGGCGGGGCGCGCATTCATCGCAAGCCAGCGCGCCGAGGGCTGGATAGGCGTGGGGGATGACTATGACGATGGCGGGTTCTCTGGCGGCAATATGGAGCGCCCGGCACTGCGCCGCCTGATGGCCGATATCGAGGCAGGCAAAGTGGACATCGTGGTGGTCTACAAGATTGATCGCCTCTCACGGTCGCTCGCCGATTTCGCGCGGATGGTCGACGTCTTTGACCGCCACAAGGTGAGTTTCAGCGCCGTGACGCAGCAGATCAATTCAGCCACATCGATGGGGCGGCTGATGCTGAACGTGCTCTTGTCGTTTGCGCAGTTCGAGCGCGAGGTGACGGGTGAGCGTATCCGGGACAAGATCGCCGCGAGCAAGGCGAAGGGGATGTGGATGGGGGGCTCGGTGCCGTTGGGCTATCGGGTCGAGGCCCGACAGCTGATGATCGAACCCACCGAAGCCAAAACGATGCATCGCATCTTCACGCGGTTCGTCGAGTGCCGCTCGACCACCGATCTGGTGCGCTGGCTCACCGCCAACAACATCACCAGCCGCAAAGGCAGCCCCATCTCGAAGCAGGCGCTGTGGAAGCTCTTGAACAATCGCATCTACCTCGGCGAAATCGTGCACAAGGGCAAGGCTCACCCTGGCCAGCACGAGGCGATCATCGAGCGGGCGTTATGGGATCGGGTGCAGGCGGTGTTTGCGCACAACAGCAATGATCGCCGGCACGACACCTGGGCCAAGCGCGGGCCGGAGTTTCTGCTCGCGGGCCTGATCGTGACCGAGGACGGTGAGCGATTGCAGCCCTCCTTCACGACCAAGACAAACGGCCAACGCTATCGTTACTACGTGCCCACGCGCACGCAATCCTTCGGCGTGCCTCATCCCGTTGGACGGCTCTCGGCTGAACCGTTGGAGGCGATGGTGCTGGAGCAGATCCACGCTGCCCTGCGGGCCCCTGAGGTAATACAGGCGGTCTGCGATGCCGTGCCGGGTCAGGGCCCTACCGAACCAGAGGTTGTGCTCGCCCTCCTGCACAATCTCGCCGGGGTCTGGGCCGCGCTCTACCCGGCTGAGCGCACACGCATCGCGCGGCTTCTGATTGAGAAAGTGACGGTCAGCGAATCAGCTGTGTCCATCGCTTGGCACGAGCTTGGCTGGAACACCCTCATCGGGGAGTTGCAACCGGGCACGATCGGCGCAGAGCTCGCTGAACTTGAGACGGCTGCGGGATGAAATCCCTCCAGCAAATCGGCCACGCCGTGCAGCAACCCGGGGTTAGGCTGACGACGGTGATACCGGTACGCATCCGGCGCCGTGGCGGGCGCAAGCAAGTACTTTCAGCGCCAAGTGCCGCGAGCGTGGTCGAGCACGATACGCCGTTGCTCACAGCGCTCGCCAGGGCGTTTCACTGGCAGCGCCTGCTCGACGAAGGGCGCGTTAAGAGCGGCTCGGAGATCGCCCGCCGCGAGGGGATGCATCCGACCTCGGTCAACGAGCTGCTGCGGCTCACGTTGTTGTCGCCCGCGACCGTGCGCGCGATCCTCGCTGGCCAGCAGCCGCAAGCACTGAGCCTGATGTGGCTGAAGAACACCGGACCGCCACTCGCGTGGGACGAGCAGCACGTGCTCTTTGCTCGTGTCGATCTCTGAGCACGGTTTGCACCGCGTCCGGTCAGCATCGTTGACAGCGAACCGGCCCTCGAAAACCTCCATGAAATCAATGGCAGGATGCGAAGCCTAGCCACCGGTCAAATGGAGAAAAGAGACGAATGACCAGGGTGACATTCGGCAAATTTGCCGAAGGTGGCCCGCGGCGATTTCGCACCACCGAAAAAAGCCCGCAAAATCCGGGGCCTTAGGCGCAAGAAAAAAGGCCAGAGCAAGTCCGGCCTGAGAATGATGGTGGAGTGGAAGGGGATCGAACAGTTAACGTATCACATTGATTACTAATAACATTATAATTAAATAATTATTTTGTATGCCCATCTGTATGCCCATAAAGCGTTGCTTAGCCAAGGTAACCCTTCCCCCTGTAAGCCTAGCCCTCCGAGGGGCCTAACGCTCTACGGCCGAGCGCTCCTGCGTGTTGACGCCGGCGCTGAATTGACCAGGTGCGCCGGTTTCGATCTGACCAGGGTACGCCCAATGAA
>JAQBXT010000018.1 GCA_027624175.1 Pseudomonadota bacterium
AGCGCCGAGCCGATCTTGGGCAGCATGCCCCCCGAGATCACGCCCTTGGCGACGAGGTCGTCGATTCTCTTCGGCGTCAGGCCGGTGAGGAGCTTGCCGTCCTTGTCCAGCACGCCCGGCGTGTTGGTGAGCACGATCAGCTTCTCGGCGCGCAGCACTTCGGCGAGCTTGCCCGCCACCAGGTCGGCGTTGATGTTGTAGGTGGTGCCATCCGCGCCGGTGCCGATCGGCGCCACCACCGGGATGAAGCCGCCTTTCTCGAGGGTCGAGATGATCGAGGGATCGATGGATTCGATCTCGCCCACCTGGCCGAGGTCGATGCGGCCGTTCTCCTTGCCTGGCAGGAGCAACTTCTTGGCGCGGATGAACACGCCGTCCTGCCCGGTGAGGCCGACCGCTTTGCCGCCGGCCTGATTGACGAGCTCGACGACTTCCTTGTTCACCTGCCCGCCGAGCACCATCTCCACCACATCCATGGTCTCCCGGTCGGTGACGCGCATACCCTGCACGAACTCGCCCTTCTTGCCCAGGCGCGCGAGCATCTGCTCGATCTGCGGACCGCCACCATGCACCACCACCGGGTTCATGCCCACGAGCTTGAGCAGCACCAGGTCGCGCGCGAAGCCCGACTTCAGGGCATCGTCGATCATCGCGTTGCCGCCGAATTTCACCACGATGGTCTTGCCGTGAAAGCGCTGGATATAGGGCAGCGCCTCGCCGAGGATGCGCGCCTTCAGGGCAACGTCCGTCTGCGGGACCGAGGGTGCGTTCATCGTGGCGAGGATTCTACAAACAAAAAGGGACCGGCGCGCACGCGCCGGCCCCTTCCCACACCGGCCTTGCGGCCGGAAATTACTGGATCGCGATCTGCTTGCGCGCCGCCGCGGCCTTCTTCGGCAGCGTCAGCTCGAGCACGCCGTCGCGGTACTTGGCCTCGACCTTGGCTTCGTCGATCTCCTGCGGCAGGCTGAAGCTGCGCGTCGCCTTGCCGTAGGCGCGCTCGACGTGCAGCACGCGCTCGTCCTTGCCGGCCTCGCGCTCCTGCCTTACTTCGGCCTCCAGCGTCACCTGCGCGCCGTCCACGCTGACGTGGATGTCTTCCTTCTTCACCCCCGGCACCTCCGCGGTGACGAGGTAGGCGTCGTTCTTCTCGGCCACGTCCACCTTCATGCGCGGGGCCACGGCGTCGCGCGACTCATAGCCGAGCGGGCGCACGAAGAAGCCCTTGAAGAAATCATCGACCAACTCATTCATCGGGTCATAGCGGGCAATGTTGCTCATGTCGTCTCTCCTTTGCTTGTCCATGGGGCTGCGGCCCCGTGACTTACAGGTAGGGCCGCCTGCCCGGGTTTCAAGACCCCCTTCCCTTAGAATCCCCCTACCCCCATGCCGGCGCCCGACGACTTTCGCTCCCAGCTCGAGACGCTGCGTCCCTATCTGCTGCGCTATGCCGGCCTGCAGCTGCGCGACGCCGCCGCCGCCGAGGATTGCGTGCAGGAGGCCCTGCTCGCGGCACTCGCCGGACAGGCCTCCTTCGCCGGGCGCTCCAATCTGCGCACCTGGTTGACCGGCATCCTCAAGCACAAGATCGTGGACGCCATCCGCCGTCAGGCGCGCGAGCCGGCGCTGCCGCAGGAGGGCGAGGACGCGGCGGACGAATTCGATGCCCTGTTCCGCCGCAACGGCCACTGGGCCGAGCGCCCCGCGGGCTGGGACGACCCGGACGGCGCGCTGGAGCAGGCGCAGTTCTTCCGCGCGCTCGAGCAGTGCCTCGAGCGCCTGCCGGCGCGCACCGCGCAGGCCTTCATGATGCGCGAGCACCTGGGGCTGGAGACGCCCGAGATCTGTAAGGAACTCGGCATCACCCCGACCCACTGCTGGGTGATGCTGTACCGCGCGCGGATGACGCTGCGCGAATGCCTGCAGCAGACCTGGTTCGGGAGATGAGACTGCTTACCTGCAAGGAAACCACGCGCCTCGTGTCGCAGGGGCTGGACCGCGAGCTCGCGTTCGGCGAGCGGGTGGCCCTGCGCCTGCATCTCGCCATTTGCATCGGCTGCCGCAGGGCCGGGCGGCAGATGCGCTACCTGCGCCAGGCCGTGCGCAAGCTGGCCGTGGTGGACGTCAGGTCGAGCCGCTGATCGCGGCAGGCCGCTCCGCTAGACCAGACACTGCTCCAGGCCGGCGAGGAACAGGTCCTTCGGCAATTTCTTGCCGATGAACACCAGCGTGGAGGACTTCTTTTCGCCCTTCGCCCAGGGCTTGCCCATGTCCCCGCCCATCATCATGTGCACGCCCTGGAACACGACGCGCTGCGGCTTGCCCTTCATCCACAGCACGCCCTTGTAGCGCAGCAGGTCCGGGCCGTACACCTGGATCATGCCGGAGAGAAACTGCTCCAGCTTGTCGCCGTCGAAGGGCTTGTCGGACTTGAACACGAAGGACGCTACCTCGTCGGTGTGCTCGTGGTGCGCATCCACCAGGAACTCGGGATCGAGCTCGAGGATCGCGTTCAGGTTGAAGCCGCGGATGTCCAGGATCTCCGCGATCGGCGCCTTGCCGAAGTGCACGGGCTTCACCGGCGCGCGCGGGTTCATGTGCTTGATGCGCGCGGCGAGCTTCTTCACATCCTCCTCCGACACCAGGTCGGTCTTCGACATCAGGATGCGGTCGGCGAAACCCACCTGCTCCTGGGCCTCGTGGAACTCGTCCAGCTGCTTCGGGGCGTGCTTCGCGTCCACCACCGTGAGGATGGAATCGAGCAGGTAGTAGTTGGCGATGTCCTCGTCGGTGAAGAAGGTCTGCGCCACCGGGCCGGGGTCGGCCATGCCGGTGGTCTCGATCACCACGCGGTCGAATTTCAGCGCGCCGCTCGCGCGCTTGTCCTTCAACTCGCCCAGAATGCGAATCAGATCGCCGCGCACGGTGCAGCAGATGCAGCCGTTGTTCATCTCGACGATCTGCTCGTCGGACTTCTCGATGATTTCGCTGTCGACGCCGACTTCGCCGAATTCGTTCTCGATCACGGCGATGCGGTGGCCGTGGTCTTCCTTGAGGATGCGGTTGAGCAGCGTGGTCTTGCCGCTGCCGAGAAAGCCGGTGAGGATAGTCACCGGCACCATCTGTTCCTGTTGCATGCGGACTCCTTGCGAAGGGCCGGATTCTACTCCTTGAGCAACAGCAGTCCCTTCAGGTAATCGCCCTCCGGAAACTCGAGTGCCACCGGGTGATCGGCCGCGGCGTGGAAGCGCCCGATGATCTTTGCCTGCGCCCCGGCGTCGAGCGCCGCGCCCGCCACGATCGACTGGAACAGTTCCGCCGACACGCCGCCCGAACAGGAGAACGTGGCGAGCAGGCCGCCCGGTGCGAGCAGCTTGAGGGCCAGCAGGTTGATGTCCTTGTAGGCGCGCGCCGCGTTCTTCGCCTGCGCGGCAGTGGGCGCGAACTTCGGCGGATCGAGCACCACCAGCCCGAAGCTCGCAGCCCGGTCGCGCAGCAGCCTGAGGTGCGCGAATACGTCGGCCTGCGCAAACTCCAGCTTCGATGCCTCCAGCGCATTGGCCGCCAGGTTCTCGCGCGCCACTTCCAGCGCCGGGGCCGAGCTCTCCACGGCGAGCACGCGCGAGGCGCCGCCGGCCAGCGCGGCGATGGCGAAACCGCCCGTGTAACAAAAGCCGTCAAGCACTTCCCGACCCGCCGCGAGCGCGCGGATGCGCTGGCGATTCTCGCGCTGGTCGAGGAAGAACCCGGTCTTCTGGCCCTGTGCCACGTCGACGCGAAAGTGCAGCCCGTACTCGGTGATCGGGCAGCGCGAGGCGTTGCGGTTTCCGCGCGCAAAGCCCACGCGCGGCTCGAGGCCCTCGAGCTTGCGCACCTCGGCGTCCGACCTTTCGAACACCGCCTCGCAATTCGTCGCCTGCACCAGGGCATCGAGGATCGCGTCGCGCCAGCGTTCCGCGCCCGCGGACAGGAACTGGACGGCGAGCACGTCGGCATAGCGGTCGACGATCAGTCCGGGCAGGCCATCCGATTCCCCGTGCACCAGGCGCAGGGCGTTCGTATGGTTCGACACCTGCAGCGCGTCACGCAGCGCCACGGCCTGCTTCACTTTCCGGCCGAAGTACTCGGCATTGGCCGTCGCCTTGGCATCGAAGCTCCACACCCGCGCGCGGATTTGCGACTCGGGGCTGTAGGCAGCGATTGCCAGCGGCGCGCCGTCGGCGCTGTGCACTTGCACCGTGTCTCCGGACTTCGGATTGCCGATCACGCGCTCGATCGCACCCGAGAAGATCCACGGGTGGCGGCGCTTGAGCGATTTTTCGCGACCGTGCTTCAGGATCAAGGTGTTCATTTTTTCTTCGCGCGCGGATGCGCCGCGTCGTAGACCCGGGCAAGCGCCTGGTAGTCGAGGTGCGTATACACCTGCGTGGTGGAAATGCTGGCATGGCCGAGCATCTCCTGCACCGCGCGCAGATCCTGCGAGGATTGCAGCACGTGCGTGGCGAACGAATGGCGCAGCATGTGCGGGTGCAGGCGGCCCTGCACGCCCTGGCGCGCCGCCAGCGCGCGCAGCTGGCGCTCGACGATGCCCGGGGCGATGCGCCGCCCGCGCGCACCAACGAACAGCGCCTGTTCCTCAGGGGCCGCGAGCAGCGCGCGTACGCCGACCCAGGCTGCGAGCGCCTGGCGCGCGCGCGTGCCAACCGGCACGGTGCGCGTCTTGCTGCCCTTGCCGGTGACCGTCACTTCGCCCTGCTTGATGTCCAGCCGCCCGTCGCCGAGGTCGAGCGACACCAGCTCGGCCAGGCGCAAACCCGAGGAGTACATCAACTCGAACATGGCGCGGTCGCGCGTCACCGCCGGCGCATCGTCCGGCCCGGACTCGAGCAGCCTTTGCATCTGCTCCACCGACAGCGCCTTGGGCAGGCGCCGGGCGGGTTTGGGGGCGCGCACGCCTTCCACGGGGTTGGCGCGAAAACCCTGGTGGCGCGCGAGCCAGCGGTACAGGCCGCGCCACGCCGACAACAGGCTCGCCAGCGAGCGCGGCGCGAGTCCCCTGGAATGCAGCTGCGCGACCAGGCGGCGGACCTGCGCGGTGTCCAGTTGCTCCAGGCGGCGCGCGCCGAGCAGGTCAAGCAGGACGGCGAGATTGCGGGCGTAGATCTCCAGGCTGCGCGGGGCGAGCCGCCGCTGGTGCTCGAGCGCGCCGAGGTAGTCGCGGACCCGGGTGTCGTCCGGATGCGTGGCGCAGCCTCTACAGCCGCGCAGCGAGCGCGGCTGCCGTGAGTTCGCCGATGCGGCGCAGGTACAGCGTGCCCATCTCGGGGTAGAAGCGCTGCGCATCCTCGCTGCCCAGAGCGAGCAGCCCGAAGCTGCGCGTCTGCCCCAATGGCACCAGCGCAAGCGAACGCACGTGCTCCCCCGCGGCGCCGAACCACGGCAGGAACGGGCTGCCCGCCGCCGGTCCGCATTGCGGCGCGCCCATGGCCTCGACGCGCGCGCGCAACTCTTCCTCCACCGCCGCGCCTTCGGCGGCCCCTGCGGGCAGCGACTTGCCCCACAGGCGCAGCGCCACGTGCGGCACGGAGAAATCCTCGCGCAGGTGGAACGGCAGCGCCTGCGCACAGCCCGCGTAGTCGCGCGCACCGAGCAGCGCGACGGACAGGCGGTGCACTTTCTCGCTGATGGCATCGTTGTCCTCGCCGCACCGGATCAGCTCGCCGAGCTTGCCCTCGAGGAGCTTGACCTTGTCGCGCAGCGACAGGATCTGGCGCTCCGAGAGCGGAATGGCACGCCCACCGTAGGGATGCGGCACGTAGATCGACTCGAGCAGCTCGGGATGCTGGTCGAAGAACTGCGGATGCGTCTTGAAGAACTGCGCGACTTCTTCAGCGGTCATGAGGCGGGATGCCCTTCCAGGTCGATGGTTCCCTCGAACACCGTCTTCGCGGGGCCTTTCATCCAGACGGCATTGTCGCCGCCTGCCCAAGCGATGGTCAACGTTCCGCCGCGCGCCTGCACGCGCACGGGCGAATCGAGCAGCCCGCGCGCAATGCCGGCCACCGCTGCCGCGCAGGCGCCGGTGCCGCAGGCCAGCGTCTCGCCCGCCCCGCGCTCGTAGACGCGCAATTTGATCGAGTGACGGTCCACGACCTGCATGTAGCCGGCGTTCACCCGCTGCGGGAAGCGCTGGTGGCGCTCCAGCGCCGGGCCCTGCGTCGCCACCGGCGCCACCTCGACGTCGGCCACCAGCTGCACCGCGTGCGGATTGCCCATGGAGAGGATCGCCAGGTCGATGCGCGCGCCTTCCAGCTCGAGCGGCTGGACCAGCGGCGACTCCATGCGCGGCGGCCCCATGTCCACGCTGACCTCGCCGTCGTCCTCCAGACGTGGCGCGATCATGCCGCCGAGCGTCTCGACGCGGATCTCGCGCTTTTGCGTCAGGCCCTTGTGGTGCGCGAACTTCACGAAGCAGCGGGCGCCGTTGCCGCATTGCTCCACTTCGCCGCCGTCGGCGTTGAAGATGCGGTAGCGAAAGTCCGCGTCCGGGCGTTGCGCGCGCTCGACCACCAGCACCTGGTCGCAGCCAACGCCGAAGTGCCGGTCGGCCAGGCGCCGCAGCTGCTCGCGCTGCAGACCGAACGGCGCGCGCGTGGCATCGAGCACGACGAAGTCGTTGCCCGCGCCCTCCATCTTGGTGAAAGCGATCAGAGGCAAGCGCGCAGCGTCTCGCACACGTGCCGCAGCTGCCCGTCCTCGAGCTGCGGGTAGATCGGCAGCGAGAGCACCTCGCGCGCCACGGCTTCGGCCCCCGGCAGCGAAAGCTCGCCGAACTCCTTCTCGTACACCGGCTGGCGATGCAGCGGGATCGGATAGTAGACGCCGCTGGCGACCCCGGCGTCGGCGAGCGCCTTCTTCACTTCGTCGCGGCGCTCGAGCCTCAGCGTGAATTGGTGGTAGATGTGCGTGCCGCGCCCATGCTCGGCGGGCAGACCGAGCCGCGCACCGGCGAGCAGCTCGCGGTAACGCGCCGCGTGCGCGCGCCGCGCGGCCGTGTAGCGCGGCAGGAACTTCAGCTTCACGCGCAGGATCGCCGCCTGCATCTCGTCCAGGCGGCTGTTCAGGCCGATGGCCTCGTGCAGGTAGGTTTGCCTGCTGCCGTGGTGGCGCAGCATGCGCAGCGCCGCGTCGTGCTTCGCCTCGCGCGCCACCACCATGCCGGCGTCGCCGTAGGCGCCAAGGTTCTTGGTCGGGTAGAACGAGAAGCAGCCGAAATCGCCCCAAGCGCCCGACTGCCTGCCGTCCCAGTCGGCGCCGATCGACTGCGCGCAATCCTCGACCAGCACCAGGCCGCGCCGCCGGCACAGCTCCGCGATGGGCGGCATGTCGGCGCATTGGCCGAACAGGTGCACGGCGATCACCGCGCGCGTGCGCGGCGTGAGCGCGCGCTCGAGCGTGGCCGCGGTCATGTTGAAGCTTGCGCCGTCGACGTCGGCGAATGCCGGCTTCGCGCCGACGTAGGCGATGGCCTCCGCGGTGGCGATGAAGGTGAATGCCGGCGTCACCACCTCGTCGCCTGCCCCGATCCCCGCAGCGCGCAGCGCGAGGTGCAGCGCGTCGGTGCCCGAGTTGCAGGCCACCGCGTGCGGTACACCGCACAGCGTCGCGATCTCCTTCTCCAGGGCGGCGCCCTCGGGGCCGAGGATGAAGTGTCCGGAGACCAGCACGCGCTCGAGTGCCGCGCGAACGTCCGCTCCGACTTCGCGCAGCTCGGCGGCCAGGTCGAGCATCGGGACCTTCATCATGCGGGCGCCGCGACGCGTTCCAGCCGGGCTTGTACCAGGCGCCCGACCTCCAGCGCGAGCGCGAGCGCCTGGCGCCCGTCCTCCCCCGCGACCAACGGCCGCCGCCCGCCGCGCACCGCCGCGATGAAATCCTCGATCTCGGCGCGCAGCGCGTCGCGGTCCTCGAACACCTGTTCCTCCTCGGCGATGGCGCCCTGGCGCGCATCGCGGCGCGCGACGCGCAGCTTTCCCGCCTGCAGGTCGGCAGAAGCGTAGCGGTCGGCCTGGAACACGCGCAACTTCCTCACCGGCGACTGGCTGACGCGGCTCGCCGAGAGGTTGGCGACGCAGCCGCCGACGAATTCAATTCTCACGTTGGCGATGTCGATGGCGTCGGTCAGCACCCGGAAGCCGCAGGCCGAGAGCTGCGCGATCCCGCTCTTCGCCAGCGACAGCACCAGGTCGAGGTCGTGGATCATCAGGTCGAGCACCACGTCCACGTCGATGCCGCGCTGCTTGAACCCCGAGAGCCGCTCGCAGTCGATGAACAGCGGCTTGTCGAGCGCCGCGGCGAGCGCGCGGAACGCCGGGTTGAAGCGCTCCAGGTGCCCCACCCCGAGCAGCGCACCGTGCTGGCGCGCCGCGGCCACCAGTTCGTCGGCTTCGTCGAGCGAGCGGGAGATGGGCTTTTCCACCAGCACGTGCACGCCGGCCCGCAGCAGCGCCAGCGCCACTTCGTGATGCTTCTCCGTGGGCACGGCGACGCTCGCCAGGTCGATCTCGCCGGCGAGCGAGCGCGCATCGCCGCGCGCCTCGCAGCCATGCTTGGCGGCGACCTGCCGGGCGCGCGCGGCGTCGGCGTCCACCACCGCCACCAGCTCGACGTCCTGCAGCGCAGCCAGCTTGTCGGCGTGGAACTGCCCCAGGTAGCCGACGCCGATCACGGCGGCGCGCAGTTTTTTCTTGCTCACCTGCGTATTCTAGTCAGTAGAAGCGCGCATCGCCCGGCGGGCGCGTCTTGAAGCGCTTGTGCATCCACAGGTACTGCTCGGGCATCTCGAGCGTGGCTTGCTCGATGTAGGCGTTCATGCGCCGCGTGTCGGCCTGCAGGTCGTCGGTGGGAAAGTTCTGCCAGGGCGGCTCGATGCGCACCACGTAGCCCGCCCCGCCGGGGAGCATGCGCGTCACGCAGGGCAGCACCCGGGCCCCGGCAAGCTTCGCGATGCGCGACAACCCCGGCACGGTCGCCGCCTGCACGCCGAAGAACGGCACGAACACGGCGTTCCTCGGCCCGTGATCCTGGTCGGGCAGGTAGTAGAACGGGCGTCGCTCGCGCTTCATGGCGCTGATTGCGGCACGCACGCCCTCCTGGCGTGACACCTGGCGCTGGTCGCCGAAGCGGTCGCGCCCCAGCGCCAGCAGCCTTCCGAAGCGCGCATCCTTCTGCCGCGAGTAGATGCCCACCATGTCCAGCTCGCAGCACAGCCGCGTGAAGCCCGCATCCAGCCCGGAAAAATGCGGCACGAACAGAATCGCCGGCGCACCGCCGGTGGCGCGCAGATGCTCCAGGCCTTCGACGCGCACCAATCGCTCGATGCGTTCGCGCGGCGCCCACCACAGCAGGCCGTGCTCGATGAAGCCGCGACAGAATGAGCGGAAGTGCGCGCGCGCGAGGCGCTCGCGCGCCGCGGGGTCCATGTGCGGGAAGCACTTCTCCAGGTTGATGCGCGCCACGCGCCGGCGCTCCGGGATCAGCCAGAACAGCGTGCTGCCCACCGCGTTGCCGATCGCGGCCTGCGCCCCGAGCGGCAGGAAATGGACCAGCCAGATGAGGAAAAATGCCAGCCGGCTCATGGCCTGCCGCGCGGCCGCTTGTAGCGGTTGTAACTCCAGAGGTACTGCTCCGGGCACTCGCGGATCGCCTCCTCGAGGGCGCGGTTGATGCGGCGCGTGCCGCTCTCGCCGGGCAGCGCGGGCGGCAGCGGCGCCATGCGCAGCGCGTAGCCTGCGCCGCGCGCCAGGCGCCGGCCCATCACCAGGTAGCTGGCCACGTCCGCGCGCTGCACGAGCTTGGCGGCCAGCGTCATGGTGTAGGCCGGCCGGCCGAAAAACTCGCTCCATTCGCCTTCGCCCTCGCCCGGTACCTGGTCGGGCAGGATGCCGACAGTCTCCCGGCGCTTGAGCGCGGACAGCAGTTGGCGCACGCCGCCCAGGTCGGCGCTGGCGAGCGTGATGTTGCGGCCGCTCCTGCCCCGCGCCATCAGCGGCTGCAGCCATGCCGCCCTCGGCGGCCGGTACAGCACGGTGAGCGGCAGGCGCTCGGCGGCGGCCTGCGCGGCAATCTCGAAGCAGCCGTAGTGCGGCGTGAGGAACACGATGCCGCGGCCCGCGGCATGCAACGCCGCGGCCTGCTCGAGCCCCTCGAAGCCCCGCACCAGCGCGACGATTTCCTCGCGCGGACGCAGCCACAGCTTGGGCGACTCGGCGATCATCTTGCCGGCCTCCGCGATCGCGGCGCGGCGCGTGCGCGCGTCCGTGTAGCCTGCCTGCGCGAGGTTGTCGCGCAGGTGCCGGCGATAGGTGGGCGACAGCCCATAGATTGCCCAACCCAGAACGCTGCCCAACGCGTGCAGAACGCGCAGCGGCAGGCGCGCCACCAGCTGCATCATCTGCTATCCTTCAACCCAATTTTCCAGGCGAGCCCCATGAGCGATTTTCTTTTTACTTCCGAGTCGGTTTCCGAGGGTCACCCGGACAAGGTGGCGGACCAGATTTCCGATGCGGTTCTCGACGCGATTCTAAGCCAGGACACCGGCGCGCGCGTCGCCGCCGAGACGCTGGTGAAGGACAACCTCGTGGTGCTCGCCGGCGAGATCACGAAGAAGCGCGAAGCGCATGTTGACTACCAGGAAGTCGCGCGCCGGACGATCAAGCGCATCGGCTACATCGACCCGAAGATCGGCTTCGACGCCGAGGGCTGCACCGTGGTGGTCGCCTACGGCGAGCAGTCCAAGGACATCGCCCAGGGCGTCGACCGCCAGACTGACATGGACCAGGGCGCGGGCGACCAGGGCCTGATGTTCGGCTACGCCTGCGACGAGACCCCGAGCCTGATGCCGCTCGCCATCTACCTCTCGCACCGCCTGGTCGAGCGCCAATCCGAACTGCGCCGCGACGGGCGCATGCCCTGGTTGCGGCCGGACGCCAAGTCGCAGGTGACGGTGAAGTACGTGAACGGCAAACCCGATTCCATCGACACCGTGGTGCTGTCCACGCAACACGCGCCGGACATGAAGGGCAAGGCGCTCGAGGAAGCGGTCATCGAGCAGATTATCAAGCCGGTGCTGCCCAAGAACTACGTGAAGGGAAAGATCAACTACCTCGTGAATCCCACCGGCGCCTTCGAGATCGGCGGGCCGAAAGGCGACTGCGGGCTCACCGGCCGCAAGATCATCGTCGATACCTACGGCGGCTCGGCGCCGCACGGCGGCGGCGCCTTCTCCGGCAAGGATCCCTCCAAGGTGGACCGCTCAGCCGCCTATGCGGCGCGGTACGTGGCGAAGAACATCGTCGCCGCGGGGCTCGCCTCCAAGTGCCTGGTGCAACTGTCCTACGCCATCGGCGTGGCGCAGCCCACCAGCATCATGGTGACGACCCAGGGCACCGGCAAAATCGCGGACGACCAGCTCGCGCACCTGGTGCAGGCGAACTTCGACCTCAGGCCGCGCGGCATCATCAAGATGCTGGACCTGCTGCGCCCAATCTACGAGAAGACCGCCGCCTACGGCCACTTCGGCCGCGACGAGCCGGAATTCACCTGGGAAGCGACCGACAAGGCGCTGGCGCTGAAACAGGCCGCCTGAGCGCCTAGGTCAGGGCAATCAGGCCGCCGACGCACGCGGCCAGCACCGCCGCGGCGAACAGCCGCCGCGGCGGCACGGTGAAGCGCTCGTGCTTCGCGCGCGCCTCGACGCGCTCGAGTGCCGCCTCGCAGTGGAACACGCGCGACAGCGGCAAGCGCGTCTCGCGCTCGATGGCGTTCGCCGCGGGCGCCAACGGGAGCTTGTCCCCGCCCGCCTCCACCCTCAGCGTTTGCGTCTTCTCGCGCTCGTCGCGCTCGCGCGAGGGGGCGCGGCCGCGCATCTCCGCCAGCACGTCCCGCAGGTCCGCGGCCAGCTCGTAGGCGTCCTGGTAGCGCACCGAGGGGTCCTTCTTCAGCGCGCGCGCGACGATGAAGTCGAGCATCTGCGGCAGTCCCGGGTGCGCAAGCGAGGGCGGCGCGGGCTCGGTGTTGGCCACGTTGTGCGCGATCTGGTTCACGTCCTGGCCGGCAAAGAGCGTGGTCTGCGTGAGCATCTCGTACAGTACGGTGCCGAGGCTGAAAATGTCCGAGCGCTGGTCCACCGGCTGGCCGCCGATCTGCTCGGGCGACATGTAGCGCGGGGTGCCGAGCACCATGCCGGTGCTGGTCTTGTGGTCGGCGAAGCGCATGCGCGCGATGCCGAAGTCCATGATCTTCACCGCGCCGCGCTCGAGCAGCATGATATTGCCGGGCCTCACATCGCGGTGCACGACGCCAAACTCGTGCGCAAAGCCCAGGCCGTCGGCCACTTGCAGCGCGATCTCGACGGCTTCCATGGGCGGGATCTCGCCCTGACGGATGCGCGAACGCAGGTCCTGGCCCTCGAGGAGCTCCATCGCCACGTAGGCGATGTCCTCTTCTTCGCCGTAGTCGAATCCAGCAGGAAGCGTTTCTCGTAAGCCTTGCGGTCCTCGTCGGCGTAGCCGAGCGAGATGGTCTTCAGTGCCACGATGCGGTCGAGCGAGGGGTCCTCGGCGCGGTAGACGACGCCCATGGCGCCGCGTCCCAGCTCGTCCAGGATCCTGTAGCGGCCAATGCGATTGTCCTTCTTCTTCGCCATCTACC
This sequence comes from Pseudomonadota bacterium, assembly GCA_027624175.1. Taxonomy (GTDB): domain Bacteria; phylum Pseudomonadota; class Gammaproteobacteria; order Burkholderiales; family SG8-39; genus JAABQT01. The sequence goes on from JAQBXT010000018.1 coordinate 12,712, forward strand.
TGCCCTTGCGCTTGGCGGCAGGGACCGCCGGCGGCGCCAGCGGCGGCGCTTCGCCGGTCAGCCTTCGCACCGCATCCTTCGCCTGGGCGGTCACGCGCTCGGAGTAGCGATCCAGGCCCTCGATCGAGACGCGGTGGGCGACACCCGCGCCGGCGAGAGCCACGACCGCCGCGACGGTCGCAGCAAGGTAGCGCCTCGAGCGGCGCAGCAGGCCACGCGGATCGATGCGGTAGAGCTCGTGCGCGCGCAGGCCGCGTCGGTGTGCGTGCCTGCGCCTGTAAGCGCGGCTTCCGCGCCTGGCGCAGCGTCCTCCAGCGCCTGGCGGAATTCCCTCGTGACCAGCAGCTTTTGCGGGCCCGCCAGCTCGGCGATCGCCGCAGCCACCGCGATGCCGTCGCCGAGCAACCCCTCGTTCTTTCCTTTTCCGGACAGTTTGACGGCCCCGTGGTTGATGCCGATCGACAGGGGCAGGCCCACCGCGCCCGCGGCGAGGGTGCGCTCGGCGAGGGCGAGCGCGGTGCGCGGGTCGTCCAGCACCACGAGCACGATGCCATCGGCGGCGTCGAGCACGATGCGCGCGTTCTCCTTCAGGTCCGGGAGCACGACCGCCACTGCCGCCTCGAGTTGGGCCCTGAGACGCGTCTGCTCAACCACGGCCCTGCGGCCAAAGTCGTGGATCTTGAGGAACACGATGCTCGAAAATACCGAGGGCAGGATCTGGGCCGTCGCCATGCCCGTCAATTTACCGGGTTTGGGCCCGGCCCACATATTCATCGAGTCCTTGAACTCCGCAGTGTTTGCCCTCACTCTGTTCGCATGGATGTCATCGCCACTACGTTCGAAGCCGAGGTCCTCGAGGCCTCCAGGTCCCTCCCCGTGGTCGCTGATTTCTGGGCGCCCTGGTGCGGGCCCTGCCGCGCACTGACGCCGATTCTGGAGAAGGTCGCCGCGGACTACATCGGCAAAGTGAAGCTGGTGAAGATCAATTCGGACGAAAACCAGGCACTGTCGCAGGCGTTCGGCATCCGCTCGATTCCCAATGTGATTGCGTTCAAGAACGGCCGCCCCGCGGCGCAGTTCATGGGCGCGGTGCCGGAGTCCCAGGTGCGCGCGTTCTTCGACAAGCTCCTGCCCAGTCCCTCCGAGCTGGCGCTCGCGCAAGCCGAGGCGTGGTTCAAGGCAGGCAAGCTCGACGAGGCTGAAAGTGAACTGAAGAAGGTGAAGCCCGATCCCGATTGGGACGTGCAGGTCGAGGCCCTCACGCAGGGCATCGCCTATGCGAGAGCAGGCAGGGAAGGTCCGGACGAGAAGGCGCTGACGGACAAACTCGCCCGGGATCCCGGGGACCATGCCACCCGCGCCGCGCTCGCTGCGCTGCACGCCGCAAACCAGCGCTATCGCGAAGCGATGGACGCACTGCTCGAGATCGTGCGCAGGGATCTGCACTGGAATGACGGCGAAGCGAAACGCCAGCTGCTGGCCCTGTTCAACCTCGCCGCCGGGCAGCCCGACTTGGTATCGGAGTACCGCAGGAAGCTCGCGCAATCGCTCTACTGAGGCTTGCGCCGCGGGTCGCTGCTGGGGGATAATCCCACCCTGCTGAGGAGCGTTGCGTCCCCGACGGCCACCGAGGGGGTCAGGCTCAGCTAAATTCAACGGCGCTCGCACTGGAAACGGTGCGGGCGCTTTTTGTTTTCTGGAGGCTGGAACAATGAATGCTGCCGTAATGAATCCGAAGTCCGCCGACTTTCGCGTCGCCGACCTCAAGCTTGCCGCCTGGGGCAGGAAGGAAATCGCCATCGCCGAATCCGAGATGCCGGCGCTGATGGCGATCCGCGAGGAATACGCCGCGACACAGCCCCTCAAGGGGGCGCGCATCACCGGCTCGCTGCACATGACGATCCAGACCGCGGTGCTAATCGAGACGCTGAAGGCGCTCGGCGCCGACGTGCGCTGGGCCTCGTGCAACATCTTCTCCACCCAGGACCACGCCGCGGCGGCGATTGCCGCGGGCGGCACGCCCGTGTTCGCGGTCAAGGGCGAGACGCTGGACGAGTACTGGGACTACACGCACCGTATTTTCGAGTTTGGCGCTGTGGCTGAGACGCGCGGTCCGAACATGATCCTCGACGATGGCGGAGACGCGACGCTGCTCGTGCACTTGGGACAGAAGGCCGAGAAAAATCCCGCGGTTCTCGCCAAGCCCGGCAGCGAAGAGGAGACCTCGCTGTTCAACGCCATCAGGAAGAAACTCGCTGCAAGCCCGGGCTGGTACACGAAGGTCGCCAGGGAGATCAGGGGCGTGACCGAGGAAACCACCACGGGCGTGCACCGGCTGTACGAGATGGCGAAGGAAAAGCGCCTGCTGTTCCCGGCGATCAACGTCAACGATTCGGTGACCAAGTCCAAGTTCGACAACCTGTACGGCTGCCGCGAGTCGCTGGTGGACGGCATCAAGCGCGCCACCGACGTGATGGTGGCGGGCAAGGTCGCGCTGGTGGCCGGCTACGGCGACGTCGGCAAGGGTTCGGCGCAGGCGCTGCGCGCGCTCTCCGCGCAGGTCTGGGTCACCGAAGTCGATCCGATCTGCGCGCTGCAGGCGGCGATGGAAGGCTACCGCGTGGTGACCATGGACTACGCCGCCGACAAGGCCGATATTTTCGTCACGGCCACCGGCAACTACCACGTGATCACGCACGACCACATGAAGAAAATGAAGGACCAGGCCATCGTCTGCAACATCGGCCACTTCGACAACGAGATCGAAGTCGCCGCGCTCGCAAAGTACGAGTGGGACGAAATCAAGCCGCAGGTCGACCACGTCATCTTCCCGGATGGCAAGCGCATCATCCTGCTGGCCAAGGGTCGCCTGGTGAACCTCGGCTGCGGCACCGGCCACCCGAGCTACGTCATGAGTTCGTCCTTCGCCAATCAGACCATCGCGCAGATCGAGCTCTACACCAACACCGGGAAGTACCCGGTGGGCGTGTACACGCTGCCCAAGCACCTCGATGAGAAAGTGGCGCGGCTGCAACTGGGGAAACTCAATGCCACGCTCTCCGAGCTCACCGAGCAGCAGGCGGCCTACATCGGCGTGGCGAAGTCCGGCCCCTACAAGTCGGACCATTACAGGTACTAGCCATGAGAATCGCAGTGATGGGTGCGGGCGGCGTCGGCGGCTACTTCGGCGGGCGACTCGCGCAGGCCGGGCACGAAGTGTCTTTTGTCGCCCGCGGCAAGCATCTGCAGGCAATCAAGGCCAAGGGGCTCACGCTGAAGAGCGCCCTGGGCGACGCGACGATCAAGGTGCAGGCCGCGGAGGAACCGGCCGAGCTCGGCGACGCCGAGATCCTCCTGTTTGCGGTGAAGCTCTGGGACACGGAGTCCGCCGCCGAGCGCATCAGGCCGCTGGTCGAGAAGGGCGGCGTGGTGATCCCGTTCCAGAACGGCGTCGAATCGATCGAGCGCATCGGCAAGGTGCTCGGACCCGAGCGCGTGATGGGCGGCGCCGCCTACATCGCCGGGCGCATCGCCGAGCCCGGCGTCATCGTGCACACCGGCACCATGGCGCGCCTGCGCTTCGGGCCGGTGCTCCCGGCGCAGAAAAAGTCGGCGCAGGCCTTCCTCGCAGCCTGCCAGGAGGCGAAGGTCGAAGCCGAACTCACCGACGACATCGTGCGCGTGCTGTGGGAGAAGTTCGTGCTGCTGGTGTCGGTCTCCGCCACCACCACCGTGACGCGCAGCAACCTCGGCGTGGTGCGCGCCGATGCGGACCTGCGCTGGCTGCTCGAAGCCTGCATGCGCGAAACCTGGGCGCTCGGCACAAAGCGCGGCGTGAAGCTCGCCGACGACTTTGTTGCGCAGACCCTGAAGTTCGTCGAAGGCCTGCCGGCCGAAATGCGCGCCTCGATGGCCGCCGATCTCGAAGCCGGCGGGAAGCTCGAAGCGCCCTGGCTCTCCGGGGCGGTGGCGCGCATGTCGGCGCAAGCGGGCCTGCAGGCGCCGGCCAACCGCGCCGTCTACGCCGCGCTCAAGCCCTACCTGAATGGCCGTTAACAGCTTCGAGTTCTTCCCGCCGCGGACGCCGGAGGGCCGGGAGAAGCTGCGCGCCACCTGGCGCGAACTGGCCAGGCTCAAGCCGCTTTTTTTCTCCTGCACCTACGGCGCCGGCGGCTCGACGCGCGAAGGCACCCTCGACACCGTGCTCGAGATCCGCAAGGCCGGGCACGAGGCCGCACCGCACATTTCCTGCGTCGCGTCCACGAAGAAGGACATCGCCGAGCAGCTTGAGCGCTACCGGGCGCACGGCATCCGCCACCTGGTCGCGCTGCGCGGCGACCTGCCTTCGGGCATCGCCGCCTCGGGCGAATTCCGCTACGCGAGCGAGCTGGTGGCCTTCATCCGCGCATCGACCGGCGACTGGTTCCGCATCGAAGTCGCCTGCTACCCCGAGGTCCATCCGCAGACGCGCAACGCCGCCGACGAGGTGACGAATTTCAAGAAGAAGGTGGACGCGGGCGCGAACGCCGCCATCACCCAGTATTTCTACAACACCGACGCCTACTTTCGCTTCGTCGACGAGTGCCGCGCGGCGGGCATCACCCTGCCGATCGTTCCCGGCATCATGCCGATCGGCAATTTCTCGCAGCTGGCAAGGTTCTCGGATGCCTGCGGCGCGGAAATCCCGCGCTGGATCCGCCTCAAGCTCGAGGGCTACCGCGACGATGCGGCCTCGATCCGCGCCTTCGGCCTGGACGTGGTGACATCAATGTGCGCAAAGCTGCTCGCCGCCGGCGCGCCGGGACTGCACTTCTACACGCTCAACCAGGCGGCGCTCAGCACCGAGATCTGGCGACGCCTCAAGCTGTGAGGCGCCTGCTCGCCGGGTTCGCGCTCGCCGCACTGGCCTGCGCCGGCGTCGAAATCTTCATACTGCACGCGCTGCAGCCGCTGGAGAACCGGCTGCTCGACGCCTTCGTGCGCGCGCATGCCGCGCGCCTCGCGCCCGACCCTGCGATCGTGATCGTCGACATCGACGAGAAGAGCCTCGCCGCGATGCAAAAGGACGCTGGGCGCTTTCCCTGGCCACGCGAGGTGTACGCGGACCTGGTGCTCGGCCTGGCCGCGCAAAAGCCGCGCGCCATCGTGTTCGACCTGATGTTCTCCGAGCCCGACCGCTTCCGCCCGGAAAGCCATCGTGCGTTCGTCGAGGCGGTGGCGCCGCTCTCCAACGTGTTCTTTCCGATGCTCAGGCTCGACCGCCGCGACGACCCGAACGGGGTGAGCGCGGCCGAACTCGGCCCGCTGCTCGGCCTGGTGCGCCGACCGGGCGCCGACCCGGATACGCGCATCGCGGTGGTGCCTCCCCTCGCCCTCCCCTCCGAGCTGTGGCGCGGCGGCCCGATCAACTTCGTCGAGGATCCGGACCACGTCGGGCGCGGCAAACGCCAGCGGCCGCAGGACGAGTTCGCGGGCAAGATCGTGGTCGTCGGCGCGGCCGCGCCGGGACTGGGGGACCTGCGCGTCACGCCGCTTTCCAACACCCAGCCCGGCGTCGAGATCCTCGCCACCGCGATCGAGAACCTTAAAAACGGCCGCGCCATGCGCTACTCAGGCGACTGGGCGCCTGCGGCGGCCGCGTTCCTGCTCATTGCGCTGCTGACCGCGGCGTTTCTGCGCAACCTGAATGCAGGCCGCATCGCGGTCGGTCTCGGGGCCGCGAGCGCTGCGCTGCTGGCGGCAAGCTGGTTCGCCGCGGGGCGGCTGCTGCTCCTGCCGCTCCTCGCGCCGCTCGGTGCGGCGTGGCTCCTGTACTTCGCCGCGGCCATCGCCGCCTACCTCAAGGAGCGCCGCGCGCGCGAGGAGGCGATCGCCATGTTCTCGCGCTTCGTCAATCCTCACGTGGTGCGCCAGCTGATGGAGCGCGGCGGGCTGGAGGGCGGGGGCCGTACGCGCGAGGTGACGCTGCTGTTTTCCGACATCCGCGGCTTCACCACGCTGTCGGAGACGCGCGCGCCGGCGAGATGATCGAGCTGCCCGCCCCCTGCCCGAGGGTGATCGTCTTGCCGGAGACCGGCGTACCGCAGAAGCTCCGCAGCGTCACTGTGATGGTGGCCGTGGTGACGCCATTGGCGGGCACGCTGCCCGGCGCCGCCGACACAGTCGAGGTGCCGGCATCGCCCCGCGAATTCCCGGTGACGGTGAGCGTCGCCGACCCGGCGGTCGGATTGTTCGTGGACGAGGTGACGAGGAATCCGCCGACGGAATAATTTCCCGCGATGCAGGCGGTGACGGACACGGTAACCGTGCAAGTTTTGTTGCCGCTCATGCTGCCGCCGCTCAGGCTGAGGGAAGTGCCCAGGCTGGCCGCCCTCGCGGTGCCGCCGCAGTCGTTGGTCAACCCCGGCGTCGCGGCATTGACCAGATTCGCCGGGTAGTTTGCCGTAAATGCGATGCTGTTCGGGTTTCCCGGCGGATTGTTGTCGAGCAGGATCGTCAGCGTCGCGTTGCTACCGGCCGTGATCGTGGTGGGACTAAAGCTGACGACCGGGGCTGCCAAGTCGCCCCACGCCGCAGGTGCGACCAGGAACGAAAGCGCGGCGCAGAGCGCCGCGAGCGCGACACGGGCAATTTGCACGAGGCTCATGGATGCTCGGATGACCGCGGCTAGCCTAGCATCGAGCACCGCAGCAACGGCGTGAAGAATTGCCAGCTCAATCAACCGCCTGACGGGCGGCGCCCTCGAGGCGCTCGAAGGCGCGCCAGGGCGTATGTGCGCCCTCGCGGCAAGCGCCATAGCGGAACGGCACCCATTCGCGCCCGGGGTTCAAGAAACGTAAATCCACGAACCACACGCAGGTCGAGCCCGCCGTCAGGCCGTCGAACGCCGGCTTGTCCGCGAACCAGCGCATGAAGCCGAGCGCCGGCGAATTCCAGGCGCTCTGCGCGAGCGCCTGCTCCTCGCCGCTTGCGCCGTAGCGTTCGCGCGTTTCCCAGCGCGCCTGCGCAATCGGCTGGAACGCCGCATCCATGCGCCCGATGACATCGTGCGCTGCGGACAGCGGTTCCTTGCGCCAGAGGTTCACGTGCGCGAAGCGATGCGCGCCCGCGTCGCTCGCATACACGGTCCAGTTGAACGGCGATACGGCGCGTGGATAGGCGCTGATCTGGACGCCTTGCAGTGCCTGCGCGCGGGCGTAATCACGCGCAAAATCGAGCGCTTGCTCTCTCAGCACCGCCTGCAAGCCGACGTAGCACACGAGTACGGCGAGCGCGGCCAGCGCCGGCGCGCGCGAACTGCGCCATAGGGCGCAAGCAAGCAGACCGGCGAGGAGGATGCCGCTGAACCACAGGTCGATGATGAACGTGGTGCCCCAGGCGAAGCGCGCGTCCGACACCGGGGCGAAGATGATGGTGCCGAAACTGGTGATCAGGTCGCCGAGGATGTGCGCGCCGAGGCCAAGCGCCGTAACGCCGTAGAGTGCGCGCCAGCCGCGCGCCTCGCGCAGGATCTTCGCCAGCACCCAGGAGAACAGGAGCGCCCACAGCGGCAGCAGCAGCACCGAATGTGTCGGGCCGCGGTGCTGCTCGAGGTAGACGAGCGGCGAGACGAAAGCAAGGACGAAGTCGAGGTCGGGCGCCGCGGCGGCAAAGAATCCCGCGGCGATGCGCCGCGGGACGGAACGGGACGGTGCGTCTTTCGGCGCGGTGGCCCGAGCGAGCAGCGCGCCCGAAAGCGCGTGGGTCAGCGTGTCCAAATGAGAAAAATGGGGTCTGTCCCCATTTACGCTGCGCGTTTTTTCCTTTGCGCGTCCGTGGCGTGCATCTGCGCGTAGGCGCCGTGCGCCGCGGATTCCGCGTCGCCCACGTGCACCGGGTAGCCCATGTCGTCGAGCACCGAGCCGAGCGCCGACAGGCACAGCATCACGTTGTCCGGGCGGCAGCTGTAGCCCATCAGGCCGAAGCGCCAGATCTTGCCCTTCAGCGGCCCCAGGCCCGCGCCGATCTCCAGGCCGAACTCGCTCAGCAGCCGCGAGCGCACCTGCGCTTCGTCCACGCCCTCGGCGCAGTACACGGCGTTCATCTGCGGCAGCTGGTATTCCTCCTGCACCAGGAACTTCAGCCCCATCGCCTCGAGGCCCGCCTTGAGCGCCACGTGGTGGCGCCGGTGGCGCGCCCAGCTGTTCTCCAGGCCTTCCTCGCGGATCAGCAGCAGCGCCTCGTGCAGCGCGAACAGCGAATTCGTCGGTGCTGTGTGATGGTAGGTGCGCGCGCCGGCATTCCAGTAGCCCAGCAGCAGGTTCATGTCGAGGAACCAGCTGTGGATCTTGTCTTTCCTCTTCTTCACGCGCTCGACCACGCGTTCCGAGAACGACACCGGCGACAGGCCCGGCGTGCAAGACAGGCACTTCTGGCTCGCCGAATAAATGGCATCGATGTCCCACTCGTCCACCTTCACCGGCGTTCCGGCGAGCGAAGTGACGGCATCGACGATCACCAGCGCGCCGTGCTGGTGCGCGATGCGCGTGAGTTCCTTCGCGTCGGACTGCGCGCCGGTGGAAGTCTCCGCATGCACGAAGGCCAGGACGCTCGCGCCCTTGTTCTTCTTCAGCGCGTCCTCGACCTTCTGCGGGTCCACCGGCTCGCCCCACTTGTCCTCGACCACGATCGGCGTGCCGCCGGCGCGCACCACGTTCTCCAGCATGCGGCCGCCGAACACCCCGTTCTGGCAGACCACGACCTTGTCGCCCGGCGCCACCATGTTGACGAAACAGAACTCCATGCCCACCGAGCCCGGCCCCGAGAGCGGAAACGTCAGGGCATTCTTGGTCTGGTAGGCATAACGCAGCAGCGATTTGAGTTCCTCCATCATCTCGACGAACACCGGATCGAGGTAGCCGATCGCCGGCTGGCTCATGGTGGTGAGCACGCGCGGGTGGATCTCGGTAGGTCCGGGCCCCATCAGCGTGCGCTGCGGGGGGTGGAACGAGGTGATGCGCTTCGCGGGGGCGTATTGGGTCATGGTTTGGTTCTCCGGGGAAATGCCGAAGGGCGCGTCGTTCGGACGCGATTTCACGCGCACCGGGTTCTTGGCGCTCGCTTCGTTGAGGATGTCGACCGCGTTGATGCGGCCCTGGGTGATGCGCTCGACCTCGCCGGCCCAGCGCACCGGCACATAGCCGGTCTTCACCCAGTTGTGCACGACGGCGCGGTCGAGCTGGAACGCGCGGGCGACATCCGCCTGGCTGCCGAACATTTCGACGAGTTGCTCCGCGCAGTTCATGCTGGCGCGGAGTTTAATCTGTCAAATTCAATTTGACAACCAGGGTTTCGCGGGCGCGCCCTTATGAATCCGAGGGAGCGCTTGCCGCCCCGAGCCGCCCGATGATCGGCAGCTTGATCGCCGGCGGCCAGGGATCGATGCCGAAGGTCAGGCCGAGGACGTTGATCTCGAGTCCCTCGACGCTGCTCGCCGTGATGCCGAGCAGGCCCACGAGCGACAGCTGAACCCCGCTGCCGCTGGGCGCCGACGCAAATAGTCCGCCCGTGAGGTAATCCTTGCCCACCGCGGTGGCCGGCAGGTCCACCCGGAGTTCAGGCACCTTGCGCGCGATCCAGGCGGTGAACGTATTGGAATTCGGGCCCGGCCAGGCCCGGTACTCGTCCGCGTAGGGGTAGCTGCGCACGGCCGCTTCGATCTTCGGGATCAGCAGCTCGGCCTCGGCGCCGCGCGCCTGCGCCAGCAGCTCGGGCGCATTGCCGAACCAGCGCGCATCCGGATCGCGCTCGCGCACCGACACTGCGGTATCGTCCCAGCGCAGCTTCCAGCCGATCACTTCGTACACCGTGTAGGCCGGCGCATTCGCAGGCTTCACCGCGACCCAGCTGTGCACGCCGAACAGCCCGCGCACGCCGACGGTGCGCGCGGCGTAGACCTGCACCACGGCCTCGGCGGTGCGTGATGCATCCGGCGCGAGCCCGACGCGCGCGCGGCTCGCCGAGCGCCAGTCGTTGTCGATGCGCGCGTACGCTCCCGCGGCAAGCGCCAGCACCAGCACCAGCACCCCGGCGACGAGCACGTGTTTACGTTTCAGGCCTTGTCCTTCGCTTCGCGCCAAAGGTCGAGTTTCTCATGGATCACGCGGTCGGAGTAGATGAACAGCACCGCGTCCTCGAAGGCCTGATGCGTATGCGCCATCCAGCTCGGCGCCACGAAAATGTCGTGCGGACCCCAGTCGAAGGATTCGCCGCCGATGGTGGAGCGGCCGCGGCCCTCGATCACCGTGAAGATCGCGCCGTCGGTCGAACGGTAAGGCGCGGACTCGAAGCCCTTCGGGATGAGCTGCATCCAGGTGGAGAGCGTGGGCATCGCCCAACTGCCGTTCACCGGGTTGATGAATTTCATCTTGTGCGCGTGCCAGGGATCCGGGGCACGCGTGCGCGCGAGCGTATCCAGCGACTCGCGCGACCTGCGGTAGGGATAGTTGAAGATCGGCGAAGTCTGCGAGCGGTGCGTGACATCCACCGGCAAGAGATTGTTGCCGAACTCGGCAGGCGCGGCGCCCTCGGGACGATCGAGCGTCTGCGCCTTGCCGCCCAGGTCCTCGCGAAAACTCGCCGCCAGCAGGTTGACGATGTGCATGTCCAGGCCGTCCAGCCACACCATCGGCCCGCTGCCCTCGTGGCCGTGGTCGTGCCAGGTCCAGGACGGGGTGATGACGAAGTCGCCCGGTGCCATCATCGTGCGCTCGCCCGCCACCGCGGTGAAGGCATCCTTGCCCTCGATGATGAAGCGCAGCGCGGACGCCGCATGCCGGTGCGCCGGCGCGATTTCTCCCGGCAGGATGATCTGCAGGCCCGCGAACAGGCTCTGCGTGATGCGCGACTGCCCCGGCAGCCCGGGGTTCTCCAGCACCATCACGCGGCGCTCGGCCTCCGCCGCGCCGATCAACTCGCAGGCTTCCATCAGGTGGGGCCGCACATCGGCATAGCGCCACAGCGCCGGTTCGCAGCGCGTCGCCGGCTTCTCGGTGACCAGGCCGTGCAGCACGCGCCACAGCGGCGCGAGGTTCTGCTGTTTCGCGCGCCCATAGAAATCCTTGCGGCCTTCCTCCGCGGCAAGGTTCACGGTGGGCACGATGCCCTCGAGTTCCTGCGCCTGCTGGGCGGCGCTCTCTACCGGTTTCATGTCGTCGCTCCTACTGGATGCCTGTCATGGCCGCAGGCCCGCGAAGTCGAACAGCGTCGGGTCCAGCAGCTGCGAGGGCCGCACGTCGCCGAGCGCGTGCAGAATCGACTCCACGCGCCCGGGATGCTGCTTTTCCCATTGACGCAGTAGCTCGCGCACCTGGCGCCGCTGCAGGTGCTCCTGCGAGCCGCACAGGTTGCAGGGGATGATCGGGAAATCCTTTTCCACGGCGTACGCGGACAGGTCGTCCTCGCGCACGTAGGCGAGCGGCCGGATGACGATGTGCCGGCCATCGTCCGACTTGAGCTTGGCGGGCATGGCCTTCAGCTTGCCGGCGAAGAAAAGATTGAGGAAAAATGTCGCCAGGATGTCGTCGCGGTGATGGCCGAGCGCGATCTTGGTCGCGCGCAGCTCGCCCGCCACCCGGTACAGCACGCCGCGGCGCAGGCGCGAACAGAGCGAGCACAGGGTTTTGCCCTCGGGCAGCACGCGCTTCACGATCGAGTAGGTGTCCTGCTCGACGATGCGGAACGGCACGCCCAGCGTCTGCAGGTACTGCGGCAGCACGTGCTGCGGAAAGCCCGGCTGCTTCTGGTCGAGATTCACGGCGACGAGATCGAAGGACACCGGCGCCTTCTCCTGCAGCGCCATCAGTACATCGAGCATGGCGTAGCTGTCCTTGCCGCCGGACAGGCACACCATCACCCGGTCGCCGTCCTCGATCATGCCGAAATCGGCGATCGCCTCGCCCACCTGGCGGCGCAGGCGCTTGGCGAGCTTGTTCGCTTCGTAGTCCTCTTTGCGAGGATCGCGGTGCAGCTTGACGACGTGCATGGCGGTCACAGGAAGATCGAGCGCCCGCCGTCCACCGCCACGACCTGGCCGGTGACAAAGGGCGCAGTACAGAGGAAGTGTACCGCCTGCGCGATGTCCTCAGGCGTGCCGATGCGCCGTAGCGGCGTCGAGGCGACGACGCGGCTGCGCTCGGCGGGCTCGAACTGGCCGTCCTCGGGCCAGGCGATGGCGCCCGGGGCCACGGCGTTCACGCGCACCCCGGGGGCCAGCTCCAGCGCGAGGGAGCGCGTCAGCGCCGCGAGCCCCGCCTTGGCCACGCTGTACACGACATAGCCCTTCATCGGCCGCTCGGCATGGATGTCGGTGATGTTGACGATCGCGCCCGCGGCGAGCGCGAGGTGCGGCGCCGCGGCCTGCGCGAGGAACAGGGGCGCGCGCAGGTTGGAGCCGATCAGCTCTTCCCAGTGGCTCGACTCGATCTCGCCGAGCGCGGTCGGGAAGAATGCGGAGGCGTTGTTGACGAGGAAGTCGAGCCGCGCAAAGCGCTGCAGCGCGGCGTCCACCAGCGCCTTGGGCGCCACCGGCGCGAGCAGGTCGCCCTTCACCTTGAGCGCGCTGCCCGCGCGCGCGGCATTCAGCTCTTTCTCCAGCTGCACCGCGTCGGCTTCCGCGCCGCGATAGTGCAGCACCACGCTCGCGCCCGCGGCGTGCAGCCGGCGCGCGATGGCCGCGCCCACGCGCCGCGCCGCGCCCGTCACCAGCGCCACCTTGCTCTCGAGGGAAGCGTCCGTCATCGAGGGGATTCTAGGTTAAATTCGCCGCATGCTGCCCGAACCGCAGGCCGAAGCGCTCGCCGCGAGCGCGCTGCTGCAACAGCGCATCCGCGCCGAGCTGAAGGCCGGTGGCAACTGGATCGGTTTCTCGCGCTACATGGAGCTGGCGCTCTACGAGCCGGGGCTCGGCTACTACGCGGGCGGAGCGGCCAAACTCGGCGCCCCGGGGGACTTCGCCACCGCACCGGAACTGGGCACGCTGTTTGGGCGCACGCTCGCGCGCCAGGTGGCGCAGCTGTTGCAGCCTGGCGAGGCGGTGCTCGAGTTCGGCGCGGGCAGCGGCGCGCTCGCCGAGGCGCTGATCGCGGACCTGGCGCCGGAGCACTATCTGATCCTCGAGACCAGCGCCGAGCTGCGCGCGCGCCAGGAAGCGCGCCTGGGCACGCGCGCGCGGTGGATCGAGCGCCTGCCGGAGAAATTTCGCGGCGTGATGCTCGCCAACGAAGTCGCCGACGCCATGCCGGTGCATGCGCTGGGCTGGCGCGAAAGCGGCGTCGCCGAGCGCGGCGTGGGCGAGATCGAGGGCAGGTTCGCCTGGGCAGACCGGCCCGCCGAGGGCGAACTGCTCGCCGCGGCGCGGCGCATCGAAGTCCCCGTGCCCTACGAGAGCGAGATCGGGCTGGTGGCGCGCGCGTGGATGAAACTGCTCGCTGCGCGCCTCGAGCGCGGCGCGCTCCTGGTGATCGACTACGGCTTCCCGCAGCACGAGTTCTACCACCCGCAGCGCGGCATGGGCACGCTGATGTGCCATTACCGCCATCACGCGCACGGCGACCCGTTCTTTCATCCGGGCCTGCAGGACATCACCGCGCACGTGGACTTCAGCGCGTTGGCGCGCGCCGCGGCGGACGGCGGGCTCGAGATCCTCGGCTACGCGAACCAGGCGCAGTTCCTGGTGAACTGCGGCATCACCGAGGTGCTGGAGCGGCAAGACGCCGCGGACGCCGCGCGCTACGCGCCGCGCGCCGCCGAGGCGCAGATGCTGCTCTCGCCCGCTGAGATGGGGGAGTTGTTCAAGGTGCTCGCCGTGGGGCGCGGCGTGAGTCGGCCGCTGCTCGGCTTTGCGGGCGGCGAGCGTTCGCATACCCTTTAGTCCCATGCGCTGCGCCGCCCTGTTGCTCCTCGCCTTGCCGCTGGCCGCTGTCGCCGACGAGATCGCCGATGCGAAGAAGCGCTGGGCCGACAGCCCGCACGGGCCGATGCTCGAGCGCATCCTGCCGCCGACCTTCGAAGCGCGGCAGCTGCCGCAGTCGAAGTCGGCAGGCGCGCGGCTCACCATTCAGTACTGCGTGCAATGCCACAACCTGCCGAATCCGGCGATGCACCACGCGGAGAAATGGCCCACCATCGTCGAGCGCATGGTGCTGCGCATGGAGGGCAAGGGCAACCTGGGCCGGCTGATGGAGGACATGATGGCCGGGGTCAAGGCGCCAAGCGCGAAGGAAACCGGCGTGCTCGTCGCCTACCTGCAGAAAAACGGGCAGAAGCCGCTCAATCCGAAGAAATATCCGGAGGCCTACCGCGCGGCAGGTGAGCCGTTCCGGCTCGCCTGCAACCAGTGCCACGTGCTGCCGGATCCGCAACGCTACACGGCAAAGCAATGGCCCGCAGTGGTGGCGCGCATGCAGGAGAACATGCAATGGATGAACCGGATCGTGGGCACCAAGCCCGTCCCGGGAGAGCCGCAGCTGCGCATCGAGGACATCAACGCTTTTCTGGCGAAATACGCCAGGAAAGCGCGCTAGCGCCAGACTACGGCGGCGTCGGCACTGCCATGCCGCGCGTCACCGCCGGGCGCGCCGCGATCAGGTCGAACCAGCGCTTCACCGCCGCGAACTCGTTCAGGTCCACCTTGTGCCACTCGAAGCGCGCCACCCAGGGAAAGGTGGCGATGTCGGCGATGGAGTACTCGTCGGCGAGAAAGGCCGCCTGCTGCAAACGCTTGTCCAGTACGCCGTACAGGCGCCGCGTCTCATCGGTATAGCGCTTGATGCCGTAGGGCACCTGTTCCTTTGCCGAGCGCAGGAAGTGATGCGCCTGGCCGAACATCGGCCCGACGCCGCCCATCTGGAACATCAGCCACTGCAGCGCGACGTACCTGGCGCGCGCCGCCTGCGGCAGGAACTTCCCGGTCTTTTCCGACAGGTAGATCAGGATGGCACCGGACTCGAACAGGTTAATCGGCTTGCCGTCGGGGCCCTCGGGGTCGACGATCCCGGGAATGCGGTTGTTCGGGCTGATGGCGAGGAATTCGGGCCGGAACTGCTCGCCCTTGCCGATGTTTACCGGGAACACGCGATACGGCAGGCCGCATTCCTCCAGCATGATGGAAACCTTGCGCCCGTTGGGCGTGCTCCAGGTGTGCAGGTCGATCATGCCGCGAATCCTCGGTGGCGGTGCGGGGCGCGCGAGTTTATCCTGTCGGCGCCGATGATCAAGTGGCTGCTCACCATCTTTCTCGCGCTCGCCGTGCTGGCAATCGCCACGCCCTGGCTCGCGCGCCTCGGCGTGGGACGGCTCCCGGGCGACTTGAGGTTCAGCATGCGCGGCAGGAATTATTCCCTGCCGTTTGCCAGCACGCTGCTGTTTTGCCTCGTTGCCTGGGGAATCGGGCGACTGATCTGACCGCCGCGGAGTTCCTTGACCGCATGCGGGTGAAGTTCAAGACCTCCCCCGTGTGAACAAATTGGCGGCGCGAAGCCGCGCAAGGGCGTAACGTGTCAGGACATACCCCGTTCGGAGGGCAGCCATGAGAATGCTAGTTGCAGTCGTCGTCGTCGCCGCACTTGCCGGATGCGGCGTGGAAACCGCCAGCACCGCGGCGACCGCCGCTTCACTCAAGAAGCAGGAGTTGCAGGAGGGCCAGAGGACCATGCAGCGGGCGCAACAGAAGATCGACGGCGCGATGCAGCAAATGCAGGAACGCGCCGCCAACGCCGACAAGTAGCACGGCGCCCGCCCATTCGGCGCCGGGCTACTTCCCGCGCATTCAAAGCTCCGAGGGTGAGGCCCCCCCCGACCAAGTTACCGTTGCTTGTTTCCGGCCGCTGCGCTCCGGTAACGCCTTCTTGCCGCCTCCTTTTCCACATCCCGCTCCTTGGCCAGGGCGGTGACCCTTTTCAATTCGTCCTCTTTTGCTTCCTTCCGCGCTTTCACCTCCAACGCCTTTTCTTCCTCCGTCGGAGGCTCCCAATCGAGAAATTTCGGTCTCAAATTCTGGAAAAAAGCGCTGGAGGATTCCTCCTCTTTTTTTGCCTTCACCTTTTTGGCTTTCACTTCGACTCCTTGCCCGGTCGCACTTGGTAGATGATCAGTTTACGCCGTGAACGACTGCTCTGGGTCGTAAGCGGCTTTGGGCGAACGTCCTCCAGCAGTTCCCGCCCTCAGACCTCGGCTCGCAGCGCCGACGCAATCGCCTGCTCGCGCGCGCGCTCGACCCGCGTCGCGATGTCCCCGGGCGCTTCGCGCGCGATGGCGCCGGCGTCCACGGACGCCGCCGCGTCGAGCGCTTTCCTCACTCGTTCGAGTTTCTGGTCAGGCTGCGCCAGCCGCGCTGCCCGGAGTAACAGCTCGAAGCGATCGTGCCGGCGAATGGCATCGCCACGCTTGAGCAGGTCCAGCAGCTGCCCCGGCGTCTGCACGCCGAGCAAGGGCCTGCATCGGCTGGCCGTCACCGCCAGCTCCCGCTCCTCGTTCGGTGCCCGGATTCGATCGCACAGCGCCTCGATCACCTCGGGTGCCAAGCCCCACGTGAGCACTGCAAAGCGCACTGCCGACGGCGTGCCCGCCTGCGCCGCCCGCTCCAACGCCGCGCGATCCGCCTTCAGTTCCGGCAACAGGCGCGCAGCGAGCCCGCAACCCTCGAGCACTTCGAGCATGCGCGCCGGATGCTTCTCCATCAGGCCACGCGAAAACTCCTGCCACACGCGCTCCGCAACGAGGTGGTCGGCTTCGCCCAGTTCCACCATGCGGCGCATCAGCGCCTGCGTCTCCTCGGCGATGCGAAAACCGAGGCGCGCGACGAAGCGCGCCACGCGCAGGATGCGCACCGGGTCTTCCTCGAACGCCTCGCTCACGTGGCGCAGTACCCCGTCGCGCAGGTCCTGCTCCCCGCCGAAGGGATCGACCAGGCGCCCAGCCTCGTCCTTCGCCATGGCGTTGATGGTGAGGTCGCGCCGCGCGAGGTCCTGCTCGAGCGTGACGTCCGGCGCGGCGTACACGGTAAAGCCCTTGTAGCCGCGCCCGCTCTTCCTCTCGGTGCGCGCCAGCGCGTACTCCTCGTGCGTCTGCGGATGCAGGAATACCGGGAAGTCCTTGCCGACCGGCCGGTATCCCTGCTGCGCCATGTCTTCCGGCGTGGCGCCCACTACCACCCAGTCGCGATCGACGACCGGCAGTCCGAGCAATTCGTCCCGCACCGCACCGCCGACGACGTAAGCCTTCACGCGTACTGTTCGAATTGCGCCAGCGACTCCGTCTCGCGCTCCGCGTCGCCGATCCACTCCTGCAGCGCGGGCAGCGCGAGCACCGCGTCGGCGTAGGCGCGGCAGGCCCCTTGCAGCTCGACTTCGTAGGTGCGAAAGCGCAGCACCACCGGCGCGTACATGGCGTCCGCTGCGCAGAAGGCGCCGAACAGGAACGGGCCGCGGCAATCGTTCCAGATGTCGCCGACGCGTGCGATCTCGGCGAGCACTTCGGGCGTGCGCCCCTTGCCTGGATGGCGCTTGCGGATGTTCATGCTCATGTGCTGGCGCAGGTTGGGAAAGCCCGCGTGCATCTCGGCCGAGACCGAGCGCGCCCGCGCGCGCAGCGTCGCCTCCGCCGGCCACACGCGCGGATCGCGCTCGGCGAGGGTTTCGAGGATCGCGAGCGAATCCCACACCCGGGTTGCACCATCCACCAGGCAGGGCACTTTGCCCG
This sequence comes from Pseudomonadota bacterium, assembly GCA_027624175.1. Lineage (GTDB taxonomy): Bacteria > Pseudomonadota > Gammaproteobacteria > Burkholderiales > SG8-39 > JAABQT01. Next base: position 30,448 of record JAQBXT010000018.1, read on the forward strand.
CGGGGGAATGCTTGAGGATCTCCTGCTTCGAGCCCGGACCATAGAGCGGGATGCGCAGCTCCCGGAACGGCATGCCGAGCACCTTCATCGCCAGCCACGGGCGCAGCGACCAGGAGGAGTAGTTCTTGTTGCCGATGACCAGCAGCGGCACCACCATCAGCGCCTCGCGTGGCCGCGCAGGTCAGGATAGCGTTCGCGCGCGCCGGCGGGCGCAAGCCAGCCCGGGGCCAGCGCCTCGAGCGCCGCAGGCGCGATGCCAAAGGGGAACGGTCCCGCGCACACGCTGGGCACCTGCATCGACAGGACGTTATCGCGCGTCATCAGTTTGACCGGCAGGAGTTCCATCATGCGTGCCTGCGCCAGCGAGAGCCGGGCACCCAGGCCGATCACCGGCCGGCGCCGGCCGGTGATCGCGCACACGGCCTCCACCAGCTGTTGCAACGTGTACTCTCGCGGGCCGCCGAGTTCGTAGCGCTTGCCGTAGGACGCGCGCTCATCGAGCGCAGCCACGAACGCAGCCGCCACATCGCCGACGTACACCGGCTGGAAACGCGCCCTGGGGCAGGCGAGCACCAGCACCGGGAGAAACCTTGCCAGCAGCGCAAACAAATTGAGAAACGAATCCTCCGGCCCGAAGATCACCGACGGACGGAATACCGTCACGGCAAGGTCCTCCGCGGCGAGCGCCGCCCGCTCGCCGATGCCCTTGGAGCGCAGGTACTCGGAGGGCGCGCCGGGGTCGGCGCCCAGCGCGCTCATGTGCAGGAGCCGTTTCACGCCCGCGGCGCGGCATGCGTTCACCACCGCCTGCGGCAACTCCACGTGCACGCGCGCGAAATCGGGGCCGTAGTCGTTGGGGCCGCGCCCGTCGCGCCGGCCGCGCCGGCTGTGCAGCACGCCGGCGAGATTCACCACCGCGTCGCAACCGTAGGCGAGGCGCGCCAGCTCGGCCGGCTGGTTGACGTCGGCCTCGATCACTTCCACCGTGGGCAGCATGATCAGGTGCTTGGCGCGCTCGCGCCGCCGCGTGGGCACGACAACGCGCACGCCGCGCGCCGCCAGCGCCGCCACCAGGTGCCGGCCGACGAAGCCCGAGCCACCGATGACCAGGACGTTCTCGTGCCGCTTCATGGCAACTCTTCGTCTGGCAGCGCCAGTGCGCCGCGGCCCGGAATGATGCCGATGCGCTGCTTGAGCGAGGCGCTGCGGCCTTCCAGCAGCAGTGCGTAATGCACGGTGTTCGCCATCACGCGCTTCACGTACTCGCGCGTTTCGGGAAACGGGATGGATTCGACGAAGATCGCACCCTCGGTCGCCCGCGCGGGCTGCCAGCGGCGCGCGCGATTGGGCCCCGCGTTGTAGGCGGCCGAGGCGAGCACCGGATGGCCGGTGCCATCGAGCACGTACCTGAGATAGCGCGTGCCGAGGGTCACGTTGGTTTCGACCTCGGCGACGCGCTTTGCCGTGTAGCCCTTGTAGCCGATGCGCTGCGCCACCCAGCGCGCGGTGTGCGGCAGCAGCTGCATCAGGCCGGTGGCACCGGCGCCCGAGCGCGCATCGACGATGAACCGGCTCTCCTGCCGCACCAGCCCCAGCACCCAGGCTTCCTCCAGTTCGTAGGCGAGCGCGTATTTCGTGAACACATCGCGAAATGGCGCCAGGTAGCGCACGCGGTAGTCGTGCAGGCGTTCGGTACGGCCCGCGGTATTGATGGCGCGGTCGTACACGCCCGCCCGGTGAGCCAGCTTGGCCGCGGCAAGCAGTTTCCGGTCGTCCATGTGCCGCACGGCGAAGATCCATTCGCTCGTCGCCCACGTGCGCATGCCGAGGCGGAACAGTTCGAGCGCGCGCATCAGTTCCGGATGACGCCCAGCCTCGTCCACCTGCGCTTCGCTCGGCTCGTGGTGGGGCGGCAGGGTCGCCTCGCCGCCCAGCTCCTCGGTGGCGAGCACGCTGTAGTAGATCGGCTGGCCGGCAATCCTGAGGTAATGCTCGCGCGCGCCCTGCGCATCGCCCTGCGCGTCGAGCGCCCGGCCGTACCAATAGGTCCACGCCAGGTCTTGGCGCGCGCTTGGCGACATCGGATCGATGGCGTCGCGCACTTCCTGCCAGCGGCCAGCGCGCAGGGCGGCGCGCGCTTTCCACGCCAGCTTCTCGTCGGTGAGCGGCGTCGCGCCGGCACGGGCGAACCACTCGAGCGCGTCGTCATCGAGATCGAACGTCGCCTGCGCGGCGATGCGCGCCCACAGGTATTCGCGCTCCGGCCGCGGCAAGCGCGCGCCAAGCGCGCCCTCCAGAAGCCCGGCGGCGGCGCGCGCGTCGCTGCGCGCCAGGCGTGTCACTGCGAACACCACCATCTCGCGCACCGCACGGGGCGCGAGGTCGCGCGGCGGCTGCTCGAGCAGGCGCTTGGGCGAGGTGGCGGCCTGCGTCAACAGGCGCTCGTCGGGCTGCTCTGCGGTCGGCAGGGCGCCGAGGGCGCGGCGCGCGGCGCTGACCCGGGAATTCGCCAGCAGCACGCGCACGCGCTGCCAGATGCCGTCCGCGTCGAGGGCGCCGTTTTTCAGCAGGGTCTCGGCGAGCGCGAGGCAGCCGTCGGGCAGCTCCCGCGGTTCAAGCCAGGCGGCGCGCGCTTCCACGCCGGCGTCGGCGTCCCCGCGCGCCAGGCGCGCGCTCCACGCGTAGCAGCGGATCTCGAGGTCATCCCGCACCAGCGGACCGAGCTCGCGCTCGAAGTCCTGCCATGCAGCGCGCCGGCCGAGCGCCTTCAGCCAATCGGCGCGCAACAGGTCCGCGAGGTACGTCCCGGCGTGCCGCTGGAGGAACCCGCGCACCTCGTCCGGCTTGGCCTTGTCGATGCGCATGCTAAAGCCCCAGTACTGCGCCCACGGCTCCAGCGCTTGGCCCTGCAGCGCGGCCGCGTGGCGTGCCAGTTTGTCCGGATCGCCGGCGAGGAATGCGGCGTATGCGCCGAGCACCGCGTGGTCGTTTGCGCGCACCGAACCTGCAGCAAGCAGCGCGCAGCCCAGTGCTATAGTCAGGAAACGTCTATAAATCATGCACTAAGAATAGCACGCGCAATGCCGCCCGATGAGCTGAAAGCCTGGCGCAAGACCGAGCGCGAACGGTTGATCGCGGCCCGGATGGCGCTCGATGAGCGGGCCGTGGACGCCGCCCGGCGCGCGATCGACAGTCACCTGGAACGCGGCTTCCCCGGCCTGCGCGGCGCCACCGTGGCCTTTTGCTGGCCGATCCGCAACGAATACGACGCACGCCATCTGGCGAGAACGCTGCGCGCAGCCGGCGCGTTGACCGCGCTGCCGGTGGTGGTGGCGCCGAAAACACCCCTGGTGTTCCGCGAGTGGCATCCCGGGGTGACGCTGGCGCGCGGGCCGCTCGACATTCCCTACCCGGTCGGCTCGCGCGCACTCGAGCCCCGCGCGGTGCTGCTGCCGATGAACGGCTGGGACGCGCAGGGCTTTCGCCTCGGCTATGGCGGCGGCTTCTTCGACCGCACGCTGGCCTCCCTGGAGAGAAAACCGCAGTTGATCGGCGTGAGCTACGAGCTCGCGCGCATGCCGAGCATCCACCCGCAACCCTGGGACATCCCGATGGACTACGTGGTGACCGAGCGCGGCGTGTACCGTCGCGACGCGCAGGAGCTTGTGTTCCTCGGCGCGCCCGGGCCGACGAGCGAGCTCGCATCGCCGGTGTGCAGCGCCGACGAGCGCCTCGTCCGCGGCGATTAGCGCCGGACCGCGAGGGTCAGACCGTCTCCGACGGGCACCAGCGCCATCTCCACGCGCCGGTCGCGCAGCAGCTTCCTGTTGAACGCGCGGATGGCGCGTGTGTCGAGCGTCTTGTTGTGCGGCTGGGCGACGCTTCCGCCCCACAAAGTGTTGTCCGCCGCGATCAGCCCGCCACGGCGCACGAGCTTCAGGCAGCGCTCGTAGTAATTCAGGTAGTTCGCCTTGTCGGCGTCGATGAAGGCGAAGTCGAACTTGCCCGCCTGGCCCGCGTTCAGCAGGGCGTCCAGCGTCTTCAGCGCCGGCGCGAGGCGCAGATCGATCTTGCCGGCGACTCCGGCCTTCTTCCAGTAGCACCGCGCGATCGAAGTCCACTCCTCGCTCAGGTCGCAGCACACGACGCGGCCGTTGCTCGGCAGCGCCAGCGCGACAGCGAGCGCGGAATAACCGGTGAAAGTGCCAATCTCCAGGCAGCGCCGTGCGCCCATCAGGCGCACCAGCTGCTGCATCAGCGCCGCCTGCACCGCGCCGATCTGCATGCCGGATTGCGGCAGGCGCTGCGTGACGCGGCGCAACGCCCGCTGCACCGCCGTCTCGCGCGCGCCGTGCGCGACGAGATAGCGCTGCAGGCGCGCGTCCAGCGGCAGCGTGCGCGCGGTCACCTGAGGAACAGCCGGTAGGCCGGATTGCGCGTCTCGTCGCTTGCCGGATAGCCCAGGCGCGCGAGGAAGCGCCTGAACTCGCCCATCTCGCTCGGCGGCACCTGGATGCCCACCAGGATCGAGCCGTAGTCGGCGCCGGTGTTCCGGTAGTTGAACAGGCTGATATTCCAGTTCGGGTTCATCGCTGTGAGGAACTTCATCAGCGCCCCCGAGCGCTCGGGAAACTCGAACCGGTACAGCAGCTCGCCGCCCGCCAGCGCCAGGTGCCCGCCGACCATGTGGCGCATGTGGCCCTTGGCCACCTCGTCGTTCGACATGTCCAGCGTGCGAAATCCCGCGCGGCGCAGGCCGCGCACGATGCGCGCCGTCTCTTCGCGGTCGTGCACCGTGACGCCGACAAAGATGTGCGCCTCGCGCGGGTCCGACATGCGGTAGTTGAACTCGGTGATGTTGCGCCCGCCCAGCGCGCGGCAGAAACGCCGGAAGCTGCCGCGGCGCTCCGGGATGGTCACCGCCAGCACCGCCTCGCGGTGCTCGCCGACCTCGGCACGCTCGGCGACGAAGCGCAGGCGGTCAAAATTGGTGTTGGCGCCGCTGGCCACCGCCACCAGGGTCTTGCCGCGCGCGCCATGGCGCTCGACCCAGGCCTTGGCGCCGGCGATGGCCAGTGCACCGGCGGGCTCGAGCACCACGCGCGTGTCCTCGAACACGTCCTTGATCGCCGCGCAGATCTCGTCGGTGTCGACCAGCACCATTTCGTCGACCAGCTTACGGCACAGGCGGAAAGGCTCCTTGCCGACTTCCTTCACCGCGACCCCGTCGGCAAACAAGCCCACGTGATCGAGCTTCACGCGCCGGCCGGCCTTGAGCGAGCGTGCCATGGCATCGGCGTCGTCGGGCTCCACGCCGATGACCTTGATGCCGGGCCGCAGGTGCTTGAGGTAGGCGGCGATGCCGGAGATCAGGCCGCCCCCGCCCACCGGGACGAACACCGCGTCGATGGGGCCTTCGCACTGGCGCAGGATTTCCATGCCGATGGTGCCCTGCCCCGCGATCACGTCCGCATCGTCGTAGGGATGCACGAACGTGAGCCCGAGCCGGCGCTTGAGCTTCATCGCGTGCGCGTAGGCCTCGTCGAAGGAATCGCCGTGCAGCACCACTTTCGCGCTGCGCGCCGCCACGGCGTCCACCTTGATCTTCGGCGTCGTCACCGGCATCACGACCACCGCGCGGCAGCCGAGTTTCTGCGCGGCGAGCGCCACGCCCTGTGCGTGGTTGCCGGCGCTGGCGGCGATGACGCCGCGCGCGAGCTTCGCGCGCGGCAGGTTGACCATCTTGTTGTAGGCGCCGCGCAGCTTGAACGAGAACACCGGCTGCAGGTCCTCGCGCTTGAGCAGCAGCCGGTTGTGCAGTCGCCTGGACAGCGCGGGCGCGAGCTCCAGCGGTGATTCGAGCGCCACATCGTAGACGCGCGCACGCAGGATGCGCTCGAGATAATCTTCGCGTTTCATCGCGAAAAGCCTAGGGAATCGCTGAACAACTGGTCGCGCGGAGCGGCCTATGAACGCGATTTTGTTGAAATGGTGAAT
>JAQBXT010000019.1 GCA_027624175.1 Pseudomonadota bacterium
CGCGGCTGCGCCTCGGCATCGCGCGCGATTCGGCGTTCGGCTTCTACTACCCGGGCGACCTCGAGGCGTTGCGTGCCGCCGGCGCGGAACTGGTGCCGTTCGATGCGCTGCGCGACAGGCGCCTGCCGCAAGTGGATGCGCTGTTCATCGGTGGCGGCTTTCCCGAGACGCACATGGACGCGCTGGCGGCGAACGCCGGGCTGCGCGCCGAGGTGCGCAAGGCGATCGAGGACGGCATGCCGGCCTACGCCGAATGCGGCGGGCTGATGTATCTCGCGCGCAGCATCGAATGGAACGGGCGTCGCGCCGAGATGGCGGGCGTGCTGCCGGCGGACATCGTCATGCACGCGCGCCCGGTAGGCCGCGGCTACGTGCACCTGCGCGAGACCGGCTGCGGGCCCTGGCCCGCGCGCCCGGCGGGGGTGATCTGCGCGCACGAGTTCCACTATTCGAGCGTGGAGAACCTCGCGCCCGGCCTGGAGTTCGCCTACGACGTGGAGCGTGGTCACGGCATCGACGGCCGGCATGACGGGATCATCTACAAGAACCTGCTCGCGTGCTACGCGCACCTGCGCGACGTCGCCGGACACCATTGGGCAGCGCGCTTCGTGGAGTTCGCCGCGACCGCCGCGACCCACGCCTGATGCCGACGCTCGACGAAGAAGGCTACCTCGTCGATCCCGCCGACTGGAACGAGGCGATCGCCGGGGAACTGGCGCGCAAGGAGCGCATCGTCCTCACCGACGCGCACTGGTCGGTGCTGCGCTTCATGCGGCAGTATTACGAGGAGCACCACATTGCGCCCGATGCGCGCCACGTCATGAAGCACCTGGCCGCCTGGCGCAGCGCGGGCGGCGAAGACCGCAACGACCTGTTCCGGCTGTTTCCCTACGGCTACGTGAAGCAGGCTTGCAAGATCGCCGGCATGCGCCGGCCGCGCGCCTGGAGCACCGGCTGACGCCATGATCACCGTCACGCCGCGTGCCGCAGAGCAGATTGCCGGGTCGGCGCAAGCACCCGGCCCGGGCGGCATCTGCCTGCGCCTGGCGGCGCGCCTGGGCGACAAGCGCGTGATCGAGTACGGCATGGGCCTGGACGACCCTGCCGAAGGCGACACGAAGGTGGTGAGCAACGGCGTCACGCTGCTGATCGCGCCCGGCAGCATCGAGCTGCTGACCGGCGCCACCCTGGACTACGTCGAGATCAATCCCGGGGAATGGCGCTTCATCTTCGCCAATCCGAACGATCCTTCGCACAAATCTCCACTGCCGGCGCGCTAGGGCGCGCCGCTGGACGCCGCTGCGGCATGCGGTTAGGCTGATTTGCAGCATGCAAGAGCCCACTTCCCCGAAGCCGGCGCAGACCCAGGCGGTGCGCCTGGCGCGCAAGACCCAGTCGCTCGACATCCTGTACGAGATCGCCACCAGTCTGAGCCAGCCGGGAAGCCTGGAGCAGTTGCTCGACGGGTTCCTCGACACTTTCATCGAGCTGGTGGACGCGCGCGCGGCGAGCGTGCGGCTCGCTACGGCAGACGGCCAAACCCGGCTCATCGCCAGCCGCGGACTCGCCCCGGAGGTGCTCGAGCGCGACCGGCTAATGCCGGCGGGCGGCTGCCCCTGCGGCTGGGCCGCGAGCGAAGGTGGACTGCGCATCCAGCGCGGCACCGCGCCTTGCGCCGCGCTCATCGGCCGGCCGATGCTCGAGCGCGACTGCACGGAGTTCGTGGTGGTCCCGGTGCAGTACCAGGATCGCATCCTCGGGGTCTACAACCTGTTTCTCGACCGGCCGCTCGCGGCCATGGGCGAGGACATGCCCGACCTGCTGATCAGCGTGGGGCGCCACCTGGGCCTCGCTATCGAGAAGGCGCGCCTGGAGAGCGAGGCGCGCCGCTTCGCCATCATGGAGGAGCGCAACATCATCGGCAACGAGCTGCACGATTCGCTGGCGCAGTCGCTGATCGGCATGCGCCTGCAGCTGAAGCTGCTGGGCGAATCCCTGGAGCGCAAGGACATCGGCGCCGCCCAGTACGAGGCGACCCGCCTGCGCCGCGCGATGACGCAGGCGAACGCCGACCTGCGCGACTTGCTGACCAACTACCGCTTGAAAATAGACGAAGCCGGGCTGGTGCCGACGATCGCCAATCTGGTGGAGCGCTTCGGCCGCGAAACCGGCATCGAGGTGTACTTCCAGAACGACTGCGGAGCGCTGGCGCTCACGCCGGCGCAGGAGATCCAGGTGTTCTACATCCTGCAGGAAGCGCTCACCAACATCCGCAAGCACAGCGGCGCACACAATGTGCGCGTCCTGCTCAACAACGAGGACGATCTGTACACGGTGCTGATCGAAGACGACGGCCTGGGCATGGCAGGCATTGCCGAAAACATGCCGGTCGAGCACGCGGGCCTCGCGATCATGCGCGAGCGCACCGAGCGGCTGCAGGGGCAGATCGTGATCGAGAGCGAGCCGGGCGAGGGCACGCGCATCGTGCTGATCTTCAACGCGCCGCCGCTGGCCGGCCCGCCTGCCGCCGCAGTGCGAGGCTGACATGCGCGTGCTGCTGATCGACGACCACGCGCTGGTGCGCAAGGGCATCGAGGAGCTGCTGCAAAGCCGCGGCGTGCAGGTGGTGGCTGCGGTCGGTTCGGGCGAGGAAGGCGTGCGGCGCGCGCGCGAGCTGTCCGCCGATCTCATCCTGCTGGACGTCAAGATGCCCGGCATGAACGGCATCGAGACCCTGAAGCAGCTGCGCGCAAGCGGCGTCAGCGCGCCGGTGGTGATGCTCACCATGAGCCGCGAGGACGCCGATCTGGGCGCCGCGCTGCGCGGCGGCGCGCGGGGCTACCTGTTGAAAGACATCGAGCCCGACGAGCTGGTGCCCGCGCTCGAAGCGGCGCTGCAGGGCGACAACGTCGTGGCGCACGAGCTGGTCGGCACCCTGGCGCGCCTGGTGCGCGGCAACGCCGGCGCGCAGCGGGCGGCGCGGCGCCCGGCGGCGCCGTTCGCCGAGCTCACGCCGCGCGAGCTGGAGATCCTGGAGTGCATCGCCGACGGCTCGAGCAACAAGATGATCGCGCGCGCGCTGGAGATCACCGACGGCACCGTCAAGCTGCACGTCAAGGCGATCCTGCGCAAGCTCGGCATGCGCTCGCGCGTGGAAGCCGCAGTGAGCGCGGTCGAGCACGGCCTGGGCAAGAACAGAAGAAAGTCGGGGACGCCGCCTGCCGCGTGAGCCGGCGGGCACCCGCGCCGCGGGTCCGTGCCTCAGGCTTGCAGAGCGCTGACCGTCAGCTGCGCGCGCGGCAGCCCGAGTTCGAGCAGCTGGAACTCGGCCGCGTTCGCCCACGACCCTGGCCCCGCGACATAGACGTCGCACTCGCCCAGCCGCGGATTGTCCTGTTGCACCTGGCGCAGCGCCGCTTGCATGGCCTGTTCCACCGGCAAGGCGTGCTGCGCGGTGATCGGCTGGTAGCGGAAGTCGTCCAGCGCGTCGCTCCAGGAGCGGCACAGGTTGTCGAGGTAGTGGCCGCCCGCGCCGAGCGCAATCCAGACCAGGTGCAGCGACTCGGCTGCATCGAGCGCCATGGCGTGCTCGATCAGGCTTTTGACGGGCGCGAAACCGGATTCGCAGGCGATGAAGACGAGCGGGCGGTGCGATGCTTCATCCAGCACGAACTCGCCGCGCGGTCCCTCGACCCGTACCGCGTCCACGCCCTGCAGCCCGCCGAACACGCGCTCGGCGAAGGCATCGCCCGCCTGCCGCCGTATGTGGAACTGCAGGTTGCGGTCGTCGCAGGGGCAACTCGCCACAGGCAAGGCAGCGCTGGTGCCATCGGCCAATGACAGCGTCGCGGTCTGACCGGCAAGAAAGCGCAGCCGGTTGCTGCGCGGCGTCTGCAGGTGCAGCAGCCGCACGTCGTCGCCGAGCGGGCTTACGGACTTGATCCGGGCGTCGATGGTCTGCACGGGCATGTCGCTCGCGCCGTGCGCTTCGCGCGCCTCCATCACCAGGTCGGTCGAGGCGGTGTTGCAGCACATGAGCACCACGCCGGCATTCTTCTCGGCCGCGGTGAGGGCGTAGTCGGAATGGCGCGTTCTGTGCACCTCGCCCGTGACGATCCTGGCCTTGCATTTTCCGCAGCTGCCGACGCTGCAGCCATAGTCGAGCGACAGTCCCGAGCGCAGCGCCGCCTCGAGCAGGCTGTCGTTGCCGTCGACGAAGAACTCCCGGCCGCTCGGCTTGACCTGTACGTGCGCGGTCATGATCCTCGGAAAACTCTCCTGTGCCCGCAGCCGCTGCCCGCCCTGCACCTTGCCGTTTGAATCTATCATAGCGAAGCGCCCGCGCGCGCAGAACGCCATGGACTTCCTGCCGATCTTCCTCGATATCCGAGAGCAGCCCTGCCTGGTGGTGGGCGGCGGCGAGGTGGCGGCGCGCAAGTGCGCGCTGCTGCTGCGCGCCGGCGCGCGGGTGACGGTGCTTGCGCCGTCGTTGTGCGCGGCGCTTGACGCCGATCTTGCTGCGGCCCGCATCGCGCACCGGGTGGCGAGTTTTCGGCAAGAGGATCTGGAGGGCATGGCGGTGGCGATTGCCGCCACCAGCGACCAGGCCGTGAATCGCGCGGTCGCCGCCGCGGCCAGAGCGCGGCGCATCCCGGTGAACGTGGTCGATCAGCCCGCGCTGTGCTCGTTCATCCTGCCCTCCATCATCGAGCGCGCGCCGCTGGTGGTGGCGGTGTCGAGCGGCGGCGCCTCGCCGGTGCTGGCGCGGCTGCTGCGCGCGCGCCTGGAAAGCCTCATTCCGGCGGGTTACGGGCGGCTGGCCGAGCTGGCGGGGGCGTATCGCGACCGCGTCAAGGCGCGCTTCAAGCCGGCGGAGCGGCGGCGTTTCTGGGAGCGCGCGCTGCAGGGCCCGATCGCCGAGCTGGTGTTCAGCGGGCGAGACGCCGAGGCCCGCGAGGCGCTGGAGGCGACGCTCGAGGACACGCGCCTCAGCTTCAGCGGCGGCGAGGTGTCCCTGGTCGGTGCTGGCCCGGGCGATCCGGACCTGCTCACCTTCCGGGCGCTGCGCCTCATGCAGCAGGCCGACGTCGTGGTGTACGACCGGCTGGTCTCGCAGCCGATCCTGAATCTGGTGCGGCTCGAGGCTGAACGCATCTACGCCGGCAAGGAGCGCGCGCAGCACGCACTGCCGCAGGAGGATATCAACCAGTTGCTGGTGCGCCTGGCGCGGGAGGGCAAGCGCGTGGTGCGCCTCAAGGGCGGCGATCCGTTCATCTTCGGTCGCGGCGGCGAGGAGATCGATACGCTCGCCGCCGAAGGCATCCCCTTCCAGGTGGTGCCCGGCATCACGGCGGCGGCGGGTTGCGCGTCCTACGCCGGCATTCCGCTCACGCACCGCGATTACGCGCAGTCGGTGGTGTTCGTCACCGGCCACATGCAGGATGGCAGCATGAACCTGAACTGGCGCTCGCTCGCGCAGCCGCGCCAGACCATCGTGTTCTACATGGGGCTGGTCGGCATCGATGTCCTGTGCCGCGAGCTCGCCGCGCATGGCCTGCCCGCCGCCACGCCGGCCGCGCTCATCCAGCAGGGCACGACGCCGCAGCAGCGCGTGCTGACGGCGACCCTGGAGTCGCTGCCCGATCTCGTGCGCCGCAGCAGCGTCAAGGCGCCGACGCTGATCATCATCGGCGAGGTCGTCACGCTGCGTGACCGTCTAAAATGGTTCGAACCCGCGGCGTGAGATGTCAATGACACAGGATTTCATCGAGACAGGAATGGCGGCCGAGCTTGCGCCCGGCACGATGAAGCGCGTCGATGCGGGCGGCCGGCGCATCCTGCTTGCCAACGTGGCGGGGCGCCTGTGCGCCGTGGACGATACCTGCACGCACGAAGAGGCTTCGCTCTCGACGGGCGTCCTGAAGGGCGAGCTGGTCAAGTGCCCGCTGCACGGCAGCCGCTTCAACGTCTGCACCGGCGAGGCGCTGGAAGAACCGGCGGAAGACAATCTCAGGACCTATGCGGTGCGCCTGGAAGGCGGGCGCGTCCTGATCGATTTGCACGAGGCCGGGACGCCATGAACGCCCCGCTGATGCACTCTATCCTCAAGCGCATCGCCACCGGGCCGGAGCTGAGCAAGGACATCTCGCGCGAAGAGGCGCGCGAGGGCATGCGCCTGGTGCTCGACGGGCAGGTCGATCCGGTGCAGGCCGGCGTGTTCCTGATCGCGCTGCGCATGAAGCGCGAGACGGACGAAGAAAACCTCGGCATGCTCGAAGCGATCCGCGATGCGACCCTGAGGGCCACCGCGCCGGTGGACGAGGTGCTCGACGTCGGCGACCCCTACGACGGCTACAACCGCACGCTGCCGGCGTCGCCTTTCCTGCCGCCGGTGCTCGCCGCCTGCGGTGTCGCGACGGTCTCCCACGGTGTCGAGCGCATGGGGCCCAAATACGGCGTCACGCACCGGCAGGTGCTGAGTGCCGCGGGCCTCCCGGTGGATCTGGGGCCGGAGCAAGCCGCCGCGCGCCTGGGAGAGCCCGGCATCGGCTGGGCCTACGTCGATCAGAAGGCGTTCTGCCCGAGACTGTACGCACTTGCCGGCCTGCGCACGCTGATCGTCAAGCGGCCCGCCATCACCACCGCCGAGGTGCTGGCCGGGCCCGTGCGCGGCCGCCTGAAGACCCATCTGGTCACAGGATACGTGCACAAGCCCTATCCGCGCATCTACGCGCTGCTCGCGCGCCACGCCGGCTTCGACTCCGCGCTCATCGTGCGTGGCGTCGAGGGCGGGGTGATTCCTTCCCTCTCCAACGGCGGCAAGGCGTTCCACTATCACGGCGGCGGAGAGGAAACCTCCACGGAATTCAAGCCTGCCGAGCTGGGCATCGTTCAGTCCGTGCGCGCCGCGCGCATTCCCGGCTCGAGCGACGAGGGTCAGGACGAGGCGCCGCTCGATACCGCCGCTGTGGCGAAAGCGGCCGCCGCCGCCGGCAGGGCGGCGCTGGCCGGTGAGCCCGGTGCGACGCGCGACGGCCTGGTGTATGGCGCCGCGCTGTGCCTGTGGCATCTCGGGCGCCACGGCTCGCTGAAACACGCCGCCGACGCAGTGCGCGGCACGCTCGATCGCGGCAAGGCACTGGAGCATCTGCGATGAACGAAGTCAATCCTGCGCAACTCGTCCCCTACGTCACCGGCGGCGCCTTCGTCCTCGCCTTCATTTTCGGCGCAGTCGGCAACAAGACCAATTTCTGCACCATGGGCGCGGTATCAGACTGGGTCAACATCGGCGACACGAGCCGCATGCGCATGTGGCTGCTCGCCATCGCGGTGGCGCTGCTGGGCTCGAGCGCGCTGCAGATCGCCGGCGTGGTCGAGCTCTCCAAATCGATCTACCCGGGCCCCAATTTCATGTGGCTGTCGTACATCGTCGGCGGTTTCCTCTTCGGCGTGGGCATGACGCTGGGCTCGGGCTGCGGCTCGAAGACCCTGATCCGCATCGGCGGCGGCAGCCTCAAATCGCTCGTCGTGTACGTGTTCCTCGGCATCGCGGCGTATATGACGCTCAGAGGCCTGTTCGGCGCGTTCCGCGTCGGCGTGCTGGAAAAAGCCTCGATCACCTTCGCGACCGGCCAGGACCTGCCGTCGCTCCTCGCGGCCGGAACCGGCGTGGCGAAGTCCACCTGGACCGCGCTCCTCGCGGCAGTGATCGGCGGTGGCCTCGTCGCCTTCGCCTACGCCAGCAAGGATTTCCGTTCGAGCTTCGATTACACCCTGGGCGGCGTGGTGACCGGCCTGGTGGTGGTCGGCGGCTGGTATGTGAGCGGTGTCGTGGGACATGTCGCCGAGCATCCGGAGACGCTGCAGGAGGCGTTCATCGCCACCAACACCGGACGCATGGAATCGTTCTCCTTCGTCTCGCCGATGGCCTACACGCTGGAATACCTGATGCTTTGGACCGACACCTCGAAGATCGTCACCTACGGCATCGCCTCGGGGCTGGGCGTGATCGCCGGCTCGGCGGCCTTCGCTCTCGCCACGCGCAAGTTCCGCTGGGAGGGCTTTCGCGACGCCGAGGACACGGCGAACCACGTGGTCGGTGGCGTGCTCATGGGCTTTGGCGGCATCACCGCGCTCGGCTGCACCATCGGCCAGGGGATCACCGGCATCTCCACCCTCGCCCTGGGCTCGTTCGTCACCTTCGGCGCGATCATCGCCGGCTCGGCCCTCACGATGAAGGTTCAATACTGGCGCTTGGGCGGATGACAACCCGGAATCGTAGAATAGGGCACATGAAACCCGCCCTGCTGATCCTGTGTCTCGCCAGCTTTTCCTCCGTTGCCGCGGCGCAGGCCACGTTCACCATCAAGGCGCTTACGCCCGACACCGCGCTCAAGGCGGCGCAGGCGGCGCTGAAAAAATGCCGCGACGGCGGTTTCCAGGCCACGGTGGCGGTGGTCGATCGCATGGGTGTGACGCAGGTGCTGATCCGCGACCGCTACGCCGGGCCGCATACCGTGGACATGGCGCGCGCCAAGGCCTATACCGCGGTAAGTTTCCGCACCAATACCACGGCGTTCGCCGAGGCCACGCAGGCCGGCCGCCCGCAGAGCGGCGTGCGCCATCTTCCCGGCGTCGCGGCCGCGGGCGGTGGCATGATGATCGAGGCGGGCGGCTCGCTGATGGGCGCCATCGGCGTGTCCGGCGCACCGGGGGGGCAGGAGGACGACGTTTGCGCGGCGGCCGGGATCGCCGCGATCCGCGACGATATCGAGTTTTAATCCGCACGAGGAAACCAGATGGACAAGGCCCTGCTATCCAAGACCGCCGCCGCCATGGTGGCGCGCGGCAAAGGCGTGCTCGCCGTCGACGAGTCGAGGGGCACCTGCGAAAAGCGCTTCCAGTCGATCAATGTCGAATGCACCGAGGAGAGCCGCCGCGCCTACCGCGGCTTGCTGTTTGCGACACCAGGTGCGGAGCAGTTCGTCTCAGGGGTGATCCTGTTCGACGAAACCCTGCGCCAGAAGGCCGACGATGGCACGCTGTTTCCCGCCTACCTGGCGAAGAAGGGGATCCTGCCCGGCATCAAGGTGGACAAAGGCGCGATGGACCTCGCGCTGCGCCCCGGCGAAAAGGTGACCGAGGGCCTGGACGGGCTGCGGCCGCGGCTGGCGGAATATTTCAAGCTCGGCGCGCGTTTCGCCAAATGGCGCGCGGTGATCACCATCGGCGATGCGATCCCGTCGCACGCCTGCATTTACGCCAACGCGCACGCGCTGGCGCGCTACGCGGCGCTGTGCCAGGAGGCTTCCATCGTGCCGATGATCGAGCCCGAAGTGCTGCTCGACGGCAGCCATACCATCGAGCGCTGCGAGGAAGTGACCGAAGCGACCCTGCGTGCGACCTACGCGGCGATGGCTGCGCACAATGTTTCGGTCGAGCAGCTGATCCTGAAGACCAGCATGGTGGTGTCGGGCAAGGATTGCCCGCGGCGCACGGGCGTCGAGGAAGTGGCCGAGCGCACCGTGCGCGTGCTCAAGCGCACCGTGCCGGCGGCGCAGCCGGGCGTGGTGTTCCTCTCCGGCGGCCAAACGGACCTCGACGCGACCGCGCACCTCAGCGCGATGAACGCCATGAAAGGGCTGCCCTGGCCGCTCACTTTTTCCTACTCGCGCGCGCTGCAGAACCCGGCGCTCAAGGCCTGGAGCGGCAAGGCGGCGAACGTGGCCGCGGCGCAGAAGGCCTTCCACCACCGCGCGCACATGAACGGCCTTGCGGCGCAGGGAAAATGGAAACCAGAACTGGAAAGGCAGTTGGCGTGAAATGGGCTCGGCGCTCTACGAATCCAGCCTGAAAAGCCTGCCACGCCTGGGGCGCGGCAAGGTGCGCGACATCTATGCGGTGGGCGACGACAAGATGCTGATCGTGGTGAGCGATCGCCTCTCGGCGTTCGACGTGGTGCTCCCCGACCCGATCCCGGACAAAGGGCGGGTGTTGAACGAGATGGCGAACTTCTGGTTCGGCCGGCTCGGCCACATCGTGCCCAACCAGCTCACCGGCATCGACCCGCAGAGCGTGGTGCGGGGCGAGGACGAGATGGCGCAGGTGAAGGATCGCTCGATTGTCGTCAAGAAGCTCAAGCCCCTGCCGATCGAGGCGGTGGTGCGCGGCTACCTCATCGGCTCGGGGTGGAAGGACTACCAGAACACCGGCACCGTCTGCGGCATCGCGCTCCCCAAGGGGCTCGCGCAGGCGCAGAAGCTTCCCGAGCCGATCTTCACGCCCGCCACCAAGGCGAGCGACGGCCACGACGAGAACATCTCCTTCGAGGAGACGGCGAAACTGATCGGCAAAGACGTCGCAGAGAAAGTGCGCGACATTTCCATCCGCCTCTACAAGGAGGCATCCGACTACGCGGCAACCAGGGGCATCATCATCGCCGACACCAAGTTCGAGTTCGGCACCGACGCGAAGGGCAACCTCGTCCTGATCGATGAGGCGCTCACCGCGGATTCCTCGCGCTTCTGGCCCGCGGACTCCTACCAGGTGGGCGTCAGCCCGCCTTCGTTCGACAAGCAGTACGTGCGCGATTACCTCGAGACGCTCGACTGGGACAAGACGCCGCCGGCGCCCAAGCTCCCGCCGGAGGTGATCGCCAGGACCTCGCAGAAATACAAGGAGGCGCTCGAGCGCCTCACCGGGAGAAAACTCGCATGATCGGCATCGTGATGGGATCGACGTCGGACTGGGAAACCATGAAGGCGGCGGCGAAGATGCTGGAGGAATTCGGCGTGCCCTACGAGGCGAAGGCCATGTCGGCGCATCGCAGTCCGCACGCGGTGGCGGAGTGGGCCGGCGGTGCCTCCAAGCGCGGCGTCAAAGTCATCATCGCCGCCGCGGGCGCCGCCGCGCATCTCGCTGGCGTGGTGGCGGCGCATACGACCTTGCCGGTGCTCGGCGTGCCGATGCCCTCCAAGCATCTGCAGGGCCTCGATTCGCTGCTCTCCACCGTGCAGATGCCCAAGGGCATTCCGGTGGCGACGCTGGCCATCGGCGAGTCGGGCGCGGCCAACGCGGCGCTGTTCGCGGTGGCGATCCTCGCGCTCTCGGACGCGGGGCTGGCGAAAAAGCTCGCCGAGTTCCGCGAGAACCAGACCGCAGCGGTCCTGAAAGCCGCGCCGCTCAAGCTGTGAGCGCGGAAGTCCGGCGCGCCGCGGAAATATTGCAGCGCGGCGGGCTGGTCGGGTTTCCCACCGAGACCGTGTATGGCCTGGGCGCCGACGCGTCGAGCGCCGCAGCAGTGGCGCGGCTGTACGGGGCCAAACGCCGTCCTGCGGACCATCCGGTGATCGTGCACTTTGCCGATGCGGATACCGCATTCGAATGGGCGCGCGACGTGCCGCCGTCTGCGAAGAAACTCGTCGCGCACTTCTGGCCGGGCCCGCTCACGCTGATCTTGAGAAAATCACCCAAGGCAGGAAATTTCGTCACTGGTGGACAGGACACCATCGGCCTGCGCGTGCCCGCGCATCCGGTGGCGCAGGAGCTGCTGCGCGCGTTCGGCGGCGGCATCGCCGCCCCGTCGGCGAACCGCTTCGGGCAGCTCTCGCCGACCACCGCGGCGCACGTGCGCGAGGACCTGGGCCAGGACGTCGACCTGGTGCTCGACGGCGGACCGAGCGAAGTGGGCATCGAGTCCACGATCGTGGATCTTTCGGGCAGCGAGCCGGTACTGCTGCGGCCCGGACGTATCTCGGCGCAGGCGCTGGCTGAAATTCTCGGAACGAAAGTCGAAGAAAAGCGGGCCGACTCGCCGCGCCATTCGGGAGGCCTCGAGCGCCACTACGCGCCGAAGACGCCGGCGCGCCTCGTGCCGCCGCATCAACTCGACCAGGAGATCGCGCAGCGCGGCGCCAAAGTGGCGGTGCTCGCGTTCTCGCGCCCGGATGAGCGCGTGGACTACTGGTTGCGCATGCCGCGCGAGTCGCAGGGCTACGCGCAGAAACTCTATGCGGCGCTGCGCGAGTTGGACGGGGCCCGCTGCGAGAGTATCCTCATCGAAGCGCCGCCCGAGACGCCGGAATGGGCTGGGGTGCGGGACCGGCTGACGCGAGCGACGACATGAAACGCTGCGCTGCATTGATGCTTGCCTTGCTGATCGCCGGTTGTTCGCACACCAGCGTCCAGGTGAATTCCGGTGGAACGACGACGACGACCAACTACGGCGCGTCGGTCGGCATCAGCGGCAGCGGCACGGCCGCATGGGCCTTGATCGGCATCGGGTTGATCGCGGCAGAAATTGCGGCACGGCGTCCGGTGGAAAGGACGGATCCACCGGCAGCCGGCGAGCCTGCTCGGGCGCTCGATGCCGAGCGGCGCGTCAACGAGCAGGACTGCACGCAGCCGATCAAGGACTGGTCGGCAAACCTCAAATGCAAGTAGGCGAATTCCCCGATCAGCGTTACCTGATCAGCGCGCGCGAACTGATTGCACGCCTGGGCGCGGTGACCTTGGTCGACCTGCGCCCCGCGGAGGACTTTGCGCTGGGGCACATCCCGGGCAGCGGGCACTTGGACCTCTACGGCGTCAGCCTGAACGACTCCTCCGAAGCACCGCTCAACGCCTTCCTCGCCATCTTCCGCGTGCTGTTCGGAACCCGCGGTGTTTCGGCGGACCGGCCGGTGGTGATTTACGACTACGAGTCCGGGGAGCGCGCGGCGCGCGCGGTATGGCTCCTCGCCGTGCTGGGCCATCCGGATGTCCGCATTCTCGATGGCGGGTCGCAGGCATGGACTGCTGCGGGCGGGCAACTTGTACCAGTGACACAAGCGCCGGCGCCGGTCGATCCGGCCAAGGCGCCGCCGAGCGCGCCGCCTTTCAAGGGCACGATGAATCTCGATCTGCTGGCGACGCGCTTCGACGTCGATCGCGCCATCGGCGACGACAGCGTCGTCATCCTCGACGTGCGGCGCGAATCGGAATACCGTGGGACGGAGAAGCGGGCGCGCCGCGTGGGGACGGTACCGGGTGCCGTGCATGTGTTCTGGCGCGAGCACCTCGATGCGCGGGGCTCGTTCCGGCCGGCACAGGAAATTCGCGCGCTGTACGAGTCGAAAGGGGTGACCCCGGACAAGACGGTCATTCCCCTGTGCCAGGGCGGCTACCGCTCGGCGAGCACTTTCATCGCCCTCAAGTCGCTCGGGTATCCGCACGTGAGGAACTACGTGTCTTCGTGGGGCGAGTGGGGGAACAGGGATGATTCGAAGATCGTCGTGCCGGGGGCGGGTCTATGATAGGCCGCAATTTTTCTGACTGAATGTTAGACCTCGCAAGGCCGCCACTTGCCGGATGCATATAACGTAAACGCTGGTGAACTACTAGTGGCAGTTTGGACAGAGCGTGACGACGAATGCCGCTTGATCTCGGTGCGTCGCCCGACGCGAAAGGAGCGGAAACAATATGAGAGCTGAATACGATTTTTCCAAAGGCAAGCGCGGCGCGGTTATCCCGCAGAAAGGCAAGACGCGCATCTCTATCTTCATCGACAACACGGTGCTCGATGGGTTTCGGGCGCGGGCCGAGAAGTCCGGTACCGGATACCAGACCATGATGAACGATGCCCTGCGGAAGTATTTGTCCGAGACCGACCAGCCGGTTACCGAACGAGCACTGCGTCAAATCCTGCGCCAGGAGATGCCCGACTACCTGCGAGGTCTAACCGGCGGCTCAACGGCGACCGCCCGCAAGCGGGGCGCGCGTTAGCCGCGACGTAAGGCGTGACAACTGCGCATCGATCGCTTTCGTCGACGAGCTTCGTAGAATTCTTGGTTCTAGCGAGGCGCCGACAGGCATGCGCAGGTCGAACCTAAGCAGGCGCTGTCTTGAAAGCACTTCTTCAACTGATTCTGGTCGCAACTTTGTCAATCCCGAACGGTTTCGCCGCCGGCAGGGATACTCCTCGGACCGCGATCGCGAAACTCTCCCAAACGGGTGCAGTCGCCTGCCGACCGACGCTGCCCTTCTTCTGTAGCAATATCCACGTCGCATGCAGTGGTCGCTCGACGCTAAGAACGTTTCCGTTCAAGCTCCGGGCGAACCCCAGCAGTGGATGGATCGAGTCCGATGCGGACACGTCCGGCATCAAGGAACTGTACGAAAATGGGCGCATTGATTGGGAAAACGATGAACCGTACGTCATCTTTCGCCCACATGGGACAAACGGGTATATAAAATTGCTTGCGAATGGCGAATACAGCTTTAGACACTATTCACAAAACGATGCGACTATGTCGATTGGCCATTGCGACTAGCGTTCCGGTCCTCCCCTACCAATGAAAACCGCCGCTGGCAGAGATATCAAGTCGTTCACCGTCCTCGTGGCAGCGCTCCTGTTGCTCCCCCGATTGGCCTGGGCCCATCACGTCATGGATGGCGCGCTGCCCGGGACGTTCGCCCAAGGTTTCCTGTCGGGACTGGCCCATCCGCTGATCGGTCTGGATCACGCAGCGTTCATCGTTGCCGCGGGATTCTTCCTCGCCCTGGTTCGAGGCGGGGGATGGGGCATCGTCGCTTTGATTGTTGGAACGCTGATCGGCGCCGCGCTGCATCTCGTTGGATTCAACGTGCCCGGGGGTGAAATCGGCGTGGCGCTGTCGGTGATCCTGATCGGCGGCCTGGTCATCGCGCGGCGTCGGATCGGCCTTGCGTGGCTCGCGGGCGGCCTCGCGCTCGCCGGCGTGTTGCATGGACATGCCTACGCGGAATCCATCTTCGGCGCGGAGGCGGCGCCGCTCGGCGCGTACCTCGCCGGCTTCTCGCTCATCCAGCTCGGTGTCGCGGCGGCGGCCTTCCGGATCCACCGGCATCTGATCGCAACCCGCGAGGCGTGGGTGAGGCCGGTTTCTTCGGGGCTCGGCGCCGCAGTGGGGGCGATCGGCGTGGCGTTCCTGGCCGTCAACATGGCGACCTAGCCGAAGCCTGCGAAAACATTGACCGCGAGAACGGCGCTCATCGCCGGCGCCACGGGCGCCGCAGCCAAGCGGCTCATCGAAGTGCTGCTGGAGGACGCCGACTGGCAGGTGATCGGTCTGTCGCGCCATCCGCCCGCTACGTCGAATCCGCGACTTTCCTATCTGCGCTGCGATTTGTCGGATCGCGAAGCATGCGCGCGCGTGCTGGCGGGGTGCAAGGCCGTGACCCACGTCTTTTACACGGCCCGTGCCGAGTTCGGTGAAGGCGGCGTGGAAGACGTGGACCAGAACGTGGCCATGCTGCGAAACGTCTTCGATGCCCTGGAGGCCGCGTCGCCGGATATCGAGCACGTCCACCTGGTGGAGGGCCAGAAGTGGTACGACGTCCACCTGCGGCCTGCTCGCTTGCCCACGCGCGAGGACGATCCCCTGCGCGCGCCGCCGAATTTCTATTACGACCAGGAACACCTGCTACGCGAGCGCCAGCATGGCCGCGCCTGGACCTGGTCTGCCTCGCGTCCCTATTTCATCTACGACTATGCGCCGGAGCGGGCGAGAAACCTCGTATCGACGATCGGGGCGTGGGCCGCGTTGTGTGCGGAACGTGGATCGGCGCTCGATTTCCCCGGCAGCGCGCGCTGCTACGCCGCCTTGACGGAGCTCAGCGATGCGACGCAGCTTGCGCGCGCCATCGTCTGGATGGCGGGCGCTCCGGCGGCACGCAACCAGGCTTACAACGTGAGCGACGGCTGCCAGTTCCGCTGGCAGGAACTGTGGCCGAGGATCGCGGCGCACTTCGGCCTGCAGGTCGGGGAAGTGCGTCCGCTCAAGTTGGCGCAGTCGATGGCGGACCAGGGTGCGGCGTGGGAACGAATCGTCCGGCGGCACGCACTGCAGCGCGTGCCGATGCAGGATCTTGTGTCGTGGAACTTCGCCGATTTTCTCTGGGGACTGGAGCACGACAACACCACCAGCCTGGAGAAGATCCGGCACCACGGTTTTGGCGGTGCAGTCGATACCGGTGAACAGCTTATCGCTTACCTGCAGCGTTACCGCGAGTCACGCCTGCTGCCCTAGAAAGCGCTAGGCCCGATGCGGTCCCGCTTTCCCGTCCTCCACCACGAATGTCGCCAGCGTATTGCACGCCGCATCGCGCGCTTGCACTGATTCCATCGCGCGCAACTCCGCGCGCATGCTCCCCGGCGTGACCTCCACTCGCACATAGCCGCGATAGCGGCTGTCCAGCAGCTTGATGTGCGGATTGTCGGGCAGGAGCCTGTTCAGGCGTTCCTGCGAGGCGGCCTGCGAAGTGATCGAGGTGCCGACGAACTCGCTCGCCACCACCGGCGACCGCGGATCGTCAAAATCCACTTTCAGATCGCACACATTGAACAGGTGCACGTCGCCGCCCAGCACCACTGGATTGGCGATGCGCTGTTGCGACAAGTAAGACAGCAGCCGCTGGCGCGCCGCCGGATAGCCGTCCCAGCCATCGGTCCAGGCGCGCCTCCCGGGCCCGGGCTTCTGGTCGAACTGCGCCATGCGCGTTTGCTGCGCGAGCAGGTTCCAGCGCGAGCGCGATGCGGACAACGCACCTTCCAGCCAGCGTTCCTGCGCGCGGCCGAGCAACGTGCGGTTGGGGTTGGAGAGCGATTCGCATTTCTCGATGTCCACGGTATTCGAGCCGCCCGTTCTTCCTTTGCGCGGACAGGCATTCCACGACCGGTACTGGCGGTCATCAAGTACGAAGAAACGCGCGAGCTGCCCCCAGCCGAGCTGGGTATGGATACGCATGTCCGGCCCGTTGGGGCGCATGCGCTCGGGCAGCGGCATGTGCTCGTAGTAGGCGCGGTAGGCTGCCGCGCGCCGCGCCAGGAACTGCTCCTTCGGCATGCCATCCTCGGGACGGTCATCGGCATAGTCGTTGTCCACCTCGTGATCGTCCCAGGTGGCGATCCACGGGCAGGCGGCGTGCGAGGCCTGCAGGTCGGGATCGGACTTGTAGAGTGCGTAGCGCGCCCGGTAGTCCTCGAGCGTGTAAGGCTCGCCGCCGGAATGCTTGCGCACATGCTCGCGGCCCCACGACGACTCGTAGATGTAGTCCCCGAGAAAGGCGACCAGGTCCGGCGCATCTTCCGCGATTTTCCGGTGCGCCCCGTAGTAGCCCTGCTCGTACTGCTGGCAGGAGGCGAACACGAAGCGCAGCCGCGACACCTGGGCATCCAGCCGCGGCGCGGTGCGCGTGCGCCCCAGCGCGCTCACGGCATCACCCGCCATGAACCGGTACCAGTACCAGCGGTCGGGCTCGAGGCCATTGGCTTCCACGCGCACCGAGTGCGCCCAGGCGGGCTCGGCGACGGCCGCGCCGGCAGCGACCACCGAGCGCATGGACTCGTCCGCGAATATTTCCCAGCGCACCGGAACCGCCACCGGGTCGATCCCGCCCGCGAGCCGCGTCCACAACACCATGCCGCCCGGATGCGGGTAGCCCGAGGCGACGCCGAGGGTGAACGGGTTGCTGGCAATGCGCGCCGCCGCGGTTGGTGCGCAGCCGGGCAGCGCGGGCGAAACAGTGGCGGCGGCGAGGGCCTGCAGGAACCTGCGGCGATCGATCATGCCGATAGAATAGCGGCATAACCTGACGGAGCCAGCAATGATTCACTTCGTGGTGCATGAGGAAGGTGACGGCGTCGGCGTGGTCGTGGTCGAGGGCGTGAAAGCCGGGCAGGCGCTCACCGGCTGGATCATGGAAGACGACAAGGAGCTCAAGGTGACCGCCAGGAGCGACATTCCGATCGGCCACAAGCTCGCGCTCAAGGACTACAAGCCGGGCGACACGGTGATCAAGTACGGCGTGGACATCGGCAAGGTGGTGGCGCCGATCGCGCGCGGCGAGCACACGCACGTGCAAAACCTCAAGACCAAGCGGTGGTGAGCATGGACCTTTCGAAAGCAACTTTCTGGGGCTACAAGCGCGAGAACCAGCGCGTCGGCGTGAGAAACCACGTCCTCATCCTGCCGGTCGACGACCTGTCGAACGCTGCAGCGCAGGCCGTGGAGAACAACGTGAAGGGCGCGCTCGCGATCCCGCATCCGTACGGGCGACTGCAGTTCGGCGCCGATCTCGACCTGCATTTCTGGACGCTCATCGGCGCCGGGTCTAACCCGAACGTGGCCGCCGTGGTGGTGATTTGCATCGAGGACGGCTGGGCGAAGAAAGTCGCCGACGGCATCGCCGCCACCGGCAAGCCCGTGTCCTACTTCGGCATCGAGCAGCACGGCGACCACGACACCATCCTGCGCGCCTCGAAGGCGGCGAAGGAATATGTGCAGTGGGCTTCCGAATTGCGCCGCGAGGAGCAGCCGCTGAAGGAGCTCTGGGTGTCCACCAAGTGCGGCGAATCGGACACCACCTCGGGCTGTGGCGCGAATCCGACGGTGGGCAACGCCTTCGACAAGATGTATCCGCGCGGCGTCACCATGGTCTTTGGGGAAACGACAGAGTTGACCGGCGGCGAGCATCTGGTGGCCGAGCGCTGCAGAAACGACGCGGTGCGCAAGAAGTTCCAGATGGTCTTCGACCGCTACCAGGCAGTGATCGAGCGCCACAAGACGAGCGACCTCTCCGACTCGCAGCCGACCAAGGGCAACATCGCCGGCGGCCTCACCACCATCGAGGAAAAGGCCCTGGGCAACATCCAGAAGATCGGCCGCAAGTGCGTGGTGGACGGCGTGCTCGACAAGGCGGAATCCCCCACCGGGCCGGGCCTGTGGTTCATGGACTCGTCCTCGGCCGCTGCCGAGATGGTGACCTTGTGCGCCGCAGCCGGATTCACTGTGCACCTGTTCCCGACCGGTCAGGGCAATGTGATTGGCAACCCGATCCTGCCGGTGGTCAAACTCAGCGCCAACCCGCGCACCGTGCGCACTATGTCGGAGCACATCGACGTCGACGTCTCGGGCCTGCTGCGCAAGGAGCTCACGCCGGACCAGGCCGGCGACAAGCTGCTCGAGTGCATGTTCCGCACCGCCAACGGCCGGCTCACCGCGGCCGAGGCGCTCGGGCATCGCGAATTCGTGCTAACGAGGCTGTACGAATCCGCCTAGCACTTACGTACTGGTGCACGGTGCCTGGCACGGCGGCTGGTGCTGGCGCCGCGTCGCCGATCGGCTGCAGAAGGCAGGGCAGCGCGTGTTTGCGCCCACGCTCACGGGCGTGGGCGAGCGCCGCCACTTGCTGAAGTCGACTGTCGATCTCGAAACGCACATTCAGGACGTGCTCGGTGTGCTCGAGGCCGAGGAGCTGGAGAACGTCGTGCTCGCCGGCCACAGCTACGCCGGACTGGTGATTTCGGGCGTGGCGGCACGCGCACGCCAGCGGCTGCGCCGGCTTGTGTACCTCGACGCGCTGCTGGTGGACGACGGACAGTCCTGGGCCGAGGCCTTTCCGCCCGAGGTGACCGAGGCGCGACGCAAGTCGGTGACGATGACCAACGGCGTGAAGACCATCCCGGCACCCGATCCCGCGATCTACGGCTTCGCCGATCCGGCCGACACCGAATGGGTCCGGCGGCGCATGACGCCGCACCCGTTCGCTCCGTTCGACCAGAAGGCGCGATTGGGCGGTCCACTCGGCAGCGGCGTGCCCAAGGCCTATGTCGATTGCACGGCGCCGGCACTCGCCGCGCTCAGTGCCATGAAGGCGCGCTGGCGCACCGCGGCCGATTGGGAATACATCGAGCTGAAGACCGGACACGACCTGATGGTGAGTGCGCCGGAAGAAACCGCGCAGATCCTGCTGCGTTACGCATGAGCGCGACGCTGAACGTCAGCGTCTGGCGCGGCGGCGCCGACGGTGCGTACCGCGATTACGAAGTGCCGCGGCACGAAAGCCAGACCGTGCTCGACGTGGTGACGCACATCCAGCGCGCGCTCGACCCGACGCTCGCCTATCGCTACGCCTGCCGCGTCGGCATGTGCGGCTCCTGCGCGATGACGGTGAACGGCGCGCCGCGCTGGACCTGCCGCACGCATGTGGACAAGGTCTACAAGAACCGGAAACTGGAAATCGCGCCGCTGCGCAACCTGCCGGTGATCCGCGACCTGGTGGCGGACATGCGCGAGTTTTTCGACAAGTGGGCGCGCGCCAGGGGGCAGTTCCGCGGCGCGCGGACCAAAGCGGACGACTTCGCGCGCGTCGCGCCCGGATCGGAGGCCCGCAAGCTGGTGGACGCGGCGATCGAATGCATCGGTTGTGGCGTGTGCTACAGCGCCTGCGACGTCGTGGCTGCCATTCCGGAATATCTCGGCCCCGCGGCGCTCAACCGCGCCTGGACCCTGGCGAAGGACGAGCGCGACACGCTGGGCGTGGATAGATTGCGCGCAGTGGCGGGGGACGCAGGCTGCCATGCCTGCCATACCCACATGAGCTGCACCGAGCGCTGCCCGAAAGGCCTGTCGCCCACCGCCGGTATATCCGGCCTGAAGCGCGCCGTGGCGGGCGCGGCTCTCAGAGGCGAGCTGTGAATCCGCGCGGTGAGACATACCTGTGGATTGCGCAGCGCGCGAGCGCCGCAGTGCTGGGACTGTGCGTCCTGGTGCACTTGGCGACCATCATCTATGCGGTGCAGGGCGGTCTCACGGGTGCGGAAATCCTCGCGCGCACGCGCGGCAACGCGGGGTGGCTCGCGTTCTACGCGATCTTCGTCGCGGCGGTGGCGGTGCACGCGCCGATCGGCCTGCGCAGCGTGCTGGCCGAATGGCTGGGCTGGCGCGGCCGCGGGCGCGATGCCGCGCTCGTCGCCTTCGCACTGATACTCGCCGGCCTGGGCATGCGCGCGGTGCTGGGCGTCTACGCATGAGCCGCTGGCTGGCGCTCGCGCACCGGCTGTCCGGGCTCGCCCTGGCGTTGTTCCTGCCGGTGCATTTCTGGGTGCTGGGCCGCGCGCTCGAGCTCGACGCTTTTCTTGCCTGGACCGAGCAACCACTGGTGAAGTTCGCCGAATGGGGACTGGTGGTGCTGCTGGCGCTGCACCTGGCGGGCGGGCTGCGCGTATTGATGCTCGAATTCCTGCCCTGGCGCGACTGGGCCAAGGGCCTGGCGGCAGGGGTGGCGGGATTCGCTCTCGCTGCGGGACTGGCGTTCGCGCTCGCGCTGTAGAGCGTAAAATTCCCCGCAGTGAAAGTCGATCTCAAGCAGGTGGAGGAGGCGGCCAAGGAGCTCTACATCCGTGCGCTGAAACTCCTGCCGCCCGACATCAAGCAGGGCTTCGATGCGCTCGCGCGCAGCGAGCGCGACGCCGGCGCGAAGCGAATTCTCGGCACCATGATGCGCAACATCACGGTCGCCGAGGACACCGACAACCTGCTGTGCCAGGACACCGGCATCCCCGTCTACACCGTGTTGATCGGGCGCGGCGTCGAGGTGGACGGCGTGGCATTGAAGGAAGCGATTCGCAGCGGCTGCGCACGCTCGACGCGCGAGCACCCCTTTCGCTCCTCGATCGTGCATCCCACCACCCGCGTCAACGAGCAGACTTCCTGCGGCCGTGGCATCCCGGTGATCAACGTCGATTTCACCGACGCGACCGAGACGCTGACGCTGCAGATGGTGCCGAAAGGCTCGGGCTCGGAGAACAACTCCTGGCTGAAGATGGCGATTCCCGCCGACGGGGTGGATGCCATCAAGACCTTCGTCGTCGACTGCGTGCTGCAGGCGGGCGGCAATACCTGCCCGCCGACCATCGTCGGCGTGGGCGTGGGCGGCACCGCAGACCTGTGCATGCACCTGGCGAAAAGCGCGGCGACGCGCCCGCTCGGCACGCGCTGCGAGGACGCGGAGGGCGCGAAGCTCGAGCGAGCGCTGACCGAGGCGGTGAACCTGCTCGGCGTCGGGCCGCAGGGCCTGGGCGGCGATTCCACCTCGTTCGCGGTGCACGTGGAGACCGCTGCCACGCACATCACCATGAATCCGGTTGCGGTGAACATGCAATGCCACTCGGCGCGGCGCGCGAGTGCCACGATTCGCGCTTCGGGGGTTGAATATGGTTACTAGACTGCTGCTGCTGTTCGCTTGCGCACTGCCATTGCAGGCCGCCGAGGTGGCGGGCGTGAAATTCGACGAGCGCGTGCGCATTGCCGACAGCGAACTCACGCTCAGCGGTGCGGGGTTGCGCCAGCGCTTCATCTTCGACGTTTACGCTATCGGTCTCTACGTGCGCGACGCCAAGGCCGACCGGGTGGCGCAGCCGGGCGCGAAGCGCGTTGCCATCCGCATGCTGCGCGACGTCGATGCCGAGACCTTCGCCAAGGCGCTGGTCGACGGCATGCGGCCGAACCACGACGAAGCGACGATGAAGGCGCTCGAGCCGCGCATCGCCGAGCTGAATGCCCTCATGGCCACCCTGAAGGAGGCGAAGAAGGGCATGGCGATCACGCTCGACTGGCTGCCTGCGGCGGGCACGCAGATGACGGTGGAGGGCAAGCCCGTCGGCGCCTCGATCGCGGGGGAGGATTTCTACCGCGCGCTGCTGCGCATCTGGCTGGGCGACAAGCCGGTGCAGGACGACCTGAAGAAGGCATTGCTCGGCGGTTAGCGCCATGGCGCACCACGACTTCGACATGCCGATGAGCGAGGCGCAGGCGCGCGCCCTGCGCGTCGACGACACGGTGACCCTGAACGGCACGCTGTTCGGCATTCGCGACGCAACGCAGATCCACATGTTCGATCGCGGCCGCAAGACGCGCTTCGACCTCGCGGGCCATGCAGTGATCCACACCGCGCCCAACGTGAGGAAGGTGGAAAAGAGCGCGCAGCACCCTGCCGGCTACGCGCCGCTGTGCGTCGGTACGACGACCAGCGAGCGCATGGAGCGCTTCACGCGGCCGCTGATGCAGCAGCACGGCGTGCGCCTGGTCATCGGCAAGGGCGGGTTGCGCGAGGCGTCGGCGGCGGCCTTCGGCGAGCTCGGCGGCGCCTACGTCGCCATCATCGGCGGCGCCGCGGCGCTCGAGACCACCTGGGTCGAGGCGATCGAGGACGTGGACCTGGACGACCTTTATCCCGAGTCGCTATGGAAGTTCCGCGTGCGCGGCTTCGGGCCGCTGCTGGTGGCGATGGACAGCCATGGCGGCAGCCTGTACGCGAACGTGCAAGCGGCCGCGCAAGGCCGCCGCGCCGAGGCATTGCGCCGCCTGGGCGTCGGCTAGTGTCCCTCGCGCCTGGCCGAGTACCAGGCGAGGCTTGCTCCCGCCGTGGGAGCATGCTAGAGAGCATGGGTGGCTGCACTGACTAAGAGGAAACGCGCGGAATTGCGCCCGATTCGAAACAAGCGTGAGCACGCTGCGGCGCTCAAGGAAGCGGAGTCGCTCTGGAACTCCCGCAAAGGCAGCGCAGGGGAGGATCGCCTCCTGGTGCTGGCGCTGCTCATCGAAGCGTATGAGCGGGAGAATTTCCCGATCGCGGATCCGGACCCGATCGACCTTCTGTCGCATGTGATGGAGGCGCGCGGCCTGACGCGGAAGGATCTCGAGCCCTATATCGGCTCGCGTGCCCGCGTGGCCGAAGTCATGAATAAGGTGCGGCCCCTGACCATCGACATGATCCGCCGGCTCTGCGCCGGGCTCGGCTTGCCCGCGGACGTGCTGATCCAGGGGTACCGGCTGCGCAAAGCGGCGTAGCTGCCGTATGCGCCAGGAATCAACTGACATCCTGATCCTCGGCTCGGGCGGCGCCGGCCTGTTCGCCGCGCTGCACGCGCACGCAGCCGATCCTTCGCTGTCGATCACCGTCACCGTCAAGGGCCTCCTGGGAAAATGCGGCTGCACGCGCATGGTGCAAGGCGGCTTCAACGTGGCGCTGGCCAAGGAGGATTCGGTCGAGCGGCACTTCATGGACACCATCGAGGGCGGCAAGTGGCTGCCCGACCAGGACCTGGCCTGGAAACTGGTGACGCTGGCGGTGGAGCGCATCCGGGAACTGGAGAACGAGCTCGGTTGCTTCTTCGACCGCAATCCGGACGGCACGGTGCACCAGAAAGCCTTCGCCGGGCAGACCTTCGATCGCACGGTGCACAAGGGCGACCTCACCGGCATCGAGATCATGAACCGGCTTGCCGAGCAGGTGTGGGCGCGAAACATCGGCCGGCTCGAGGAGCATCGCGCCGTGGAACTGGTGAAGACGCGCGACGGGTCGGCGCTCGCCGGCGTGCTGATGATCGACATGCGCACGGGCGAGTACGTCTTCGTGCGTGCCAAGGCGGTGCTGCTCGCCACGGGTGGCGGCCCGACCATGTACCGCTACCACACGCCGTCGGGCGACAAGAGTTGCGACGGCCTCGCCATGGCGCTGCGCGCCGGTCTGCCGCTGCGCGACATGGAGATGGTGCAGTTCCACCCGACCGGGCTGCTCGCCGGGGCGCATACGCGCATGACCGGGACGGTGCTCGAGGAAGGCCTGCGCGGCGCAGGGGGCTACCTGCTGAACGGCGCCAAGCTGCGCTTCATGCCGGATTACGACCCGCTTGCCGAGCGCGCGACGCGCGATTTCGTCTCGCGCGCCATGGTCACCGAGATGCGAAAAGGCAACGTGACGCCGAATGGCGGCCTGTACATCTCGATGGCACACCTCGGGCCGGAGAAGGTGGCGCGGGATTTCAAGGGCATGGTTGAGCGCTGCGCCGATTGCGGCTTCGATCTCGCCGGCGGCCTGGTCGAAGTGGTGCCCACGGCGCACTACATGATGGGCGGCGTGGAGTTTCGGCCCGACTGCAGCACCGAACTCCCGGGCCTGTTCGTCGCCGGCGAGGATGCAGGCGGCGTGCACGGCGCGAACCGGCTTGGCGGAAATGGCGTCGCGAATTCCACCGTGTTCGGTGCGGTGGCCGGCGACACGATGGCCGCGTGGGTGGGGAAGGAGGGCGGCCTGCGCGAGCCGGACCAGGCGACGATCATCGCCGCGATCGCGCGTTGCGAACCGAGGCAGGCCGCTGCGCATGGCGCGCTGGAGCCGCTGCGCGAGCGGCTCTACGAGGTGATGTGGGAAAAGGTCGGCATCATCCGCGATGCCGCGGGTTTGAAATCAGCGCTTGCCGAATTGAACGCCATCTCCGGGGAGCTTGCCGCAACCGGCATTGCGGACGCCAACCGGGCGTTCAATCTCACCTGGCACGACTGGCTGAACCTCGGGAGCCTGGTCGACACCAGCCGGGCGATCGCACAGGCCGCGCTGGCGCGCGAAGATTCGCGCGGCGCGCACTACCGCGAGGATTTTCCTGAAGCCGGGCCGATGGAGGCGTCACGCTTCACCAGCACCCGCCTCGGCGGCGGGCGGCTGGCGATCGACATGAAGCCGGTCGCCTTTACG
Source organism: Pseudomonadota bacterium (assembly GCA_027624175.1). Lineage (GTDB taxonomy): Bacteria > Pseudomonadota > Gammaproteobacteria > Burkholderiales > SG8-39 > JAABQT01. Next base: position 25,333 of record JAQBXT010000019.1, read on the forward strand.
CGCGTGCGCCCGGGAGAATCGTTACTCGTTCGCGAGCTTTAGCACCAGCTTGCCGAAGTTCTCCCCGCTGAACAGCTTGTTCAGCGTCGCCGGGAAATTCTCGATGCCTTCGACCACGTCCTCGCGCGATACGAACTTGCCCTCGCGCATCCACTGCGCGATCTCGTTCACCGCCTGCGCGTAGCGCTCGGCGTAATCGAACACCACCATGCCTTCCATGCGCGCGCGGTTCACCAGCAGCGAGAGGTAGTTCGCCGGTCCTTTGACCGGCGTGGTGTTGTTGTATTGCGAGATCGCGCCGCAGACGACGATGCGCGCGTGGCGGTTGATGCGCGTGAGCACCGTGTCGAGGATCTCGCCGCCGACGTTGTCGAAGTACACATCGACGCCCTTGGGGCAATGCTCCTTCAGCGCGTCCTTGAGATTGCCGCTCTTGTAATCGATACAGGCGTCGAACAGCAGCTCGTTGACGACGAAATCGCACTTCGCCTTGCCGCCCGCGATGCCCACCGCACGGCAGCCCCTTATTCTCGCCACCTGGCCCACGGTCTGCCCGACCGCGCCCGCAGCGCCCGACACCACGACTGTCTCGCCCGCCTTGGGCTGGCCGACCTCGAGCAGCCCGAAGTAGCCGGTCATGCCGGGCATGCCAAGCACGTTCAGCCACTGCGGCAGGCTGCCCAGGTGCAGGTCGATCTTGCTCACGCCGGTGCGCGCCAGGTCCTTGCCGTCGATCAGGCAGTACTCCTGCACGCCGAAGCTGCCACTGACGTGATCGCCGACGGGGTGCTTCGGGTTCCCCGAGGCGACCACCTTGCCGACCCCGCCGGCGCGCATTACTTCGCCGATGCCCACGGGCGGGATGTAGCTCCTGCCCTCGTTCATCCAGCCACGCATCGCAGGGTCGAGCGAGATCTGCAGCACCTTCACCAGCACCTGGCCCTCGGCAGGCTCGGGCACGTCTGCGGAGGTGAAGCTCCAGTCGGCCGTCGCCGGCAGCCCGACCGGGCGCGCGGCGAGACGGAACTGGCGATTGGCAAGCGGCATGGCGGCGCTAGCCGATGTGCTTGCGGAAGAACTCGAGCGTACGCTGGCGCGCAAGCTTGGAGGCCTCGGCGTTGTAGGAGCCGCGCTGGTCGCAATTGAAGCCGTGACCGGCACCCGCATAGAAGTGCGCGGTGATTTCCGGGTGCGCCGCGGCGATGTCCCTGGCCTGTTCCGGACTCGGCGTCTTGTCGAGCTCGCCGAAATTGCACATCACCGGGCACTTGGGCTTGTCTTCTATGAAGCCGTGCATGCCGCCGCCGTAGTAAGGCGCTGCGCAGGCCAGCCCCGCAGTGCGCGCCGCAGCGACCCAGGTCACGGTACCGCCCCAGCAGTAGCCGACGATGCCGACCTTGCCCGCCTTCTGGGCTTCGGCGACCGCCGCGTCGACGTCGAGCAGGGTGTGCTTCCAATCCACTTTTTGCATCAGGGCGCGGCCGGCCTCGATCTCGGGCGGTGTGTAACCGGTGTCGTAGCCGCGCTGCAGGCGGTCGAACATCGCCGGCGCGATGACGAGGTAGCCATCCGCGGCGTAGCCGTCTGCGACGCCCTTAATATGGCTGTTGACGCCGAATATCTCCTGGATCACTACGACTGCGCCGCGCGCCTTGCCCGCGGGCTCGGCGCGGTACGCGGCGAGTTTGTGGCCGTCGGCGGCCTTCAATTCGATCATGCTTCCCATGAGTACTGCTCCTTGAAAACCTGCGGTTAGAATCGTCATTATGAAGAAGAAGCCGCAGGAATTGTTTCATCTTGCGAGAGAAGCCCTGCTGCGCGCTGGAGCGCACGAAACGATGGCGGAGACCGCGGCGCAGCACCTGGTGCGCGCCGAAGAGCAGGGACTGCCTACCCACGGCATGTCGCGCGTGCCGTTTTACTGCTCGATGCTGAGGACTGGACGCGCCGACGGCAAGGCGCGCCCGACGATGGCCGCGCAGAAGGCGGCCGCCTGCCTGATCGACAACGCCGACGGCCTGCCTTTCGAATCCGTCGCCTGGGCGATCGAGGAAGTGATCCAGCGCGCACGCGGGAACGGCGTCGCCTTTGCCGGCGTCCGCAACAGCGCCCACGTGGGCGTGCTCGGCATCCACCTGCTCAAGGTGGCGCAGGCCGGCATGGTGGGCGTGGCCTTCACCAACTCGCCGGCGGCGATTCCGGCCTGGGGCGGGAAGAAGGCGCTGTTCGGCACCGATCCCGTGGCGTTCGCCTTCCCGCGCAACGGCGCGCAACCCATCGTCGTGGACCTCGCACTCACCACCGTCACGCGCGGGAAAATCATGGTGGCGATGCAGCAGGGCGAGAAAATTCCCGAGGGCTGGGCGCTCGATCGGCACGGCAAGCCCACCACCGACCCGAAGGAGGCGATCGAGCAGGGCAGCCTGTTTCCCATCGGCGGCACCAAGGGCGCAATGCTGGCGCTGGCCTTCGAGCTGGTATGCGCCGCGCTCACCGGCGCGGCGATCGGCGTGGAAGCCGATTCGTTTTTTTCGGAGCAGGGCAACAAGCCGCGCATCGGCCAGGCTTTCCTCGCCATCGATCCGGGCGCGCTCGCCGGCATGGACAAGTATTTCGAGCGCGTCGAGACCGTAGTGCGCGCCATGCTCACCGACGAAGGCGTGCGCCTGCCGGGCGCCAGGCGCTTCGCCGCCGAGAAGCAGCAGCGCGCAGAGGGCATCGAAGTGGCCGACGCGCTGCTGGCAAGCATCGGCAAGCTGGCGGCGGCCTGAGATGCACTGGGAAGCGATCCTGCGGTTCCCGAAAATGTCGGTCGCAGTGGCCACGCGCGGGGCGCGTGTCGCCAACATCCGCTACCTGCCGCCGGATGCCGCGACCAGGGATCCGGAGAACCCGCTCGCCGAGCGCGCCGCGCGCCAGATCGAGCGCTACCGCGAGGATCCCGACGCGAAGTTCGACCTGCCGCTGCTGGTCGAAGGTACGCCGTTCCAGCGCCGCCTGTGGGACGCGCTGTGCCAGATTCCGCGCGGCAGGACGCTGACCTACGGCGAACTCGCGCGCAAGCTCGGCGCCGAGGCGCGCGCCGTCGGCCAGGCCTGCGGCGACAACAGGCTGCCGATCGTGATTCCCTGCCACCGCGTCATCGCCGCCAGCGGGCTCGGCGGCTTCGCCCATTCCACGGACGGCTACCTGATCGAGGCCAAGCGTTGGCTGCTGCTGCACGAGACGCAGGCGGACGGCTTCGCGCTCAAGTCCTGAGCGACGCGGACGCGGCGCAGGTGGACGCGTTCTGCGACGCGCTGTGGCTCGAGGACGGCCTGGCGAAGAACACGCTGGAGTCCTACCGGCGCGACCTGGCGCAGCTCGCCGTGTTCCTCGAGGGCCGCGCGCTGGTGCAGGCGCGGGAGCAGGACCTGTTCGGCTTTCTCGCCGCGCGCCGCGGTCGCAGTTCGAGCGCCGCGCGCATGCTCTCCACGTTGAAGCGCTTCTACCGCTACTGCCTGCGCGAGCGCGCGATCCGCGCCGATCCGACGCTCAAGCTCGACCCGCCCAGGCGCACGCCGCGCTTTCCCAGGAGCCTGTCCGAGAGCGACGTCGAGGCTCTGCTCGCCGCGCCGGACGTGGCGACGCCGCGCGGACTGCGCGATCGCGCCATGCTGGAGGTGCTCTACGCCGCGGGCCTGCGCGTCTCGGAGCTGGTGGGGCTCAAGATCTTCGAGGCCAGCCTCGACGCGGGCGTGGTGCGCGTCTTCGGCAAAGGCTCGAAGGAGCGCCTGGTGCCGCTGGGAGAAGAGGCGGTATCGTGGGTGCAGCGCTACCTCGCGGACGCGCGCCCCACGCTGCTCGGCAAGCGCCAGAGTGACGCCCTGTTCGTCACCGAGCGCGGCGCGGGCATGACGCGCCAGGCCTTTTGGTACCTGATCAAGCGTTACGGCGCGCGCGCGATCCCGGGCAAGGCGCTGTCGCCGCACGTGCTGCGCCACGCCTTCGCCACGCACCTCATCAACCACGGCGCGGACCTGCGCGTGGTGCAGATGCTGCTGGGACATGCCGATATCTCCACCACGCAGATCTACACGCACGTCGCGCGCGAGCGCCTCAAGGCGCTGCACGCGAAGCACCACCCGCGTGGCTGATACGCCGGCGACCGTGTTCCTGCGGGCCAGCCGCGTCGCGTACACCGAGCACGAGTACGCGTACGTCGAGCGCGGCGGCACGGAGGTTTCGTCGCAGGCGCTGGGCGTCACGGAGCACGAAGTGGTGAAGACACTGGTGATGCAGGATGAGGACGCAACGCCACTGATCGTCCTGATGCACGGCGACCGCAAGGTATCCACCAAGAACCTCGCGCGCCAGGCCGGCGCGAAGCGCATCGAACCCTGCAAGCCCGAGGCGGCGCAGCGTCACTCCGGCTACCAGATCGGCGGCACTTCGCCCTTTGGCACGCGCAAGAAACTGCCGGTGTACATGGAGCGCTCGATCCTCGAGCTGCCGAAGATCTACATCAACGGGGGACGGCGCGGGTTTCTGCTGGCCATCGCACCGGGCGAAATCGTGCGCACGCTGCAGCCGGTCCTGGTGGACGTGGCCCTCGAGGACTAGCGCTTTCGTTCGATCGTCACGCCGACGAATTTGGCGTTGGGGAGGATACCGATCTTGGCCACGTTCACCTTGGCCCACGGCGCGCCGAACTCCTCCAGCAGCAGCCGCGCGATGCGCTCGGCGAGCGTTTCCGCCAGGCGGAAGTGCCCGCTCGCGGCGAGGTCCCTGATCCTCAGCGCCACCTGCTCGTAGTCGATGGTGTCGGCGATCTTGTCGCTCTTGAACACCGTGGTACCGGGCAGGCCGATGTCCAGGTCGATCGACAGCGTCTGCGCGACGTGCTGCTCGCGCTTGTGGATGCCGATGAGGGCTTCGACGCGCAGGTCGCGGATCAGGATCGCGTCCATGGTCCGGCGCATTATAGGGGGCCGTGAGCGCTTCTCACGCGCGTAGAATCCGCGCCATGCAGACCGCCCTGGTGGTCCTCGGCGCCTACCTGATCGGCTCGGTTTCTTTCGCCATCGTGCTGAGCCGGCTGTTGGCGATGCCCGACCCGCGCAGCTACGGTTCGGGCAACCCGGGTGCGACCAACGTGCTGCGCACGGGAAGAAAAGTGGTGGCGGCGCTGACGTTGCTCGGCGACGGCGGCAAAGGCTGGCTCGCGGTGTTCCTTGCGCAGCTGTGGACCGGCCAATCGGCGATCGACGGGCTGGACGTGCCGCTCGCGGGCGTCGCGGTGTTTCTCGGGCACCTGTTCCCGGTGTTCCATGGCCTGCGGGGCGGCAAGGGCGTGGCCAGCGCCGCGGGCGTGCTGCTCGGATTGGACGCCTGGCTCGGCCTGGGGACAATCGCCACCTGGGTGGCGATGTTCGCGTTTTTCCGCCTGTCGTCCCTCGCCGCGCTGGTGGCGCTGGCCTTCGCGCTGTATTACGCGTTCTGGCTGTTCGGGCTGCGCCCGGTGTTCCCGGCGGTGGGCGCGATCGCCGTGCTGATGGTCTGGCGCCACAAGGACAACATCCGGCGCCTGCTGCGCGGGGAGGAGAGCCGCGTCGGCGCCAAAGCTAGCGCGCCGCCGCAAGATCCCAGCGCGGGCGCACCGTGAAGGCGTGCCCGCCTCCGGCGGCGAGACCTGCCTGCATGCGCAGCGCCGCGGCGAGCGCGATCATTGCGCCGTTGTCGGTGCACAGTTCCAGTTCCGGGTAGTAGACCTCGGTCCCCGCGGACGCTGTGCGCGCGTTGAGCGCTGCGCGCAACTGCCTGTTGGCGCCGACGCCCCCGGCGACCACCAGGCGCGTGAGATTCGTGCGCTCCATCGCCAGCATGCATTTCGCTACCAGCACCTCCACGATCGCGTCCTGGAACGCGCGCGCCACATCGGCGCGGAACTGCTCGCTCGCGTCGGCGCCCCTGACCAGGGTCAGCACCGCGGTCTTCAAGCCGCTGAAGCTGAATTCCAGGTCGCCGCTCGCGATCATCGGCCGCGGCAATTTGTGGCGCCCCGCCTGCCCGCGCTCGGCGAGCTGCGAGAGCGCCGGGCCGCCCGGGTAGCCCAGGCCGAGGAGCGTTGCGGTTTTGTCGAAGGCTTCGCCGGCGGCGTCGTCCTGCGTTTCGCCCAGGAGCTCATAGCGGCCGACGCCGTCGACGCGCATCAGTTGCGTGTGCCCGCCCGACACCAGCAGGGCGACGAACGGGAATTCGGGCGGGCGCGCCGAGAGCAGCGGCGAGAGCAGATGTCCTTCGAGGTGGTGGATGCCGATTGCCGGTACGCCGAGCGCAGCGGCGAGCGCATGCGCGAACGCAGCGCCTACCAGCAGGGCGCCGGCGAGCCCCGGCCCTTCCGTGTAGGCCACGGCGCCGAGATCGCCGGGCGCGCGCCCGGCGCGCTCGAACAGCGCGCGCGCGAGCGGCACCAAGCGCCGGATATGGTCGCGCGAGGCGAGCTCGGGCACCACGCCGCCGTAAGCCTCGTGCATCGCCACCTGCGAGTGCACCGCGTGGCCCAGCAGTTTCCCGGCGGCGGCGTCGTACAGCGCCACGCCGGTTTCGTCGCAGGAGGTCTCGATGCCGAGGATCAGCACGGGGGGATTCTGATACAATTTCGCCCTTTCCGAATTTCGGGGTTATTGGATGCCGACCGTACGCGTCAAGGAAAACGAGCCGTTCGAAGTGGCGATGCGCCGCTTCAAGCGCACCGTCGAGAAGACCGGGCTGCTGACCGAACTGCGCGCCCGCGAGTTCTACGAGAAGCCGACCTCGGAGCGCAAGCGCAAGCTCGCGGCCGCGGTGAAGCGCCACCACAAGCGCCTGCGCAGCCAGATGCTGCCGGCGAAGCTGTACTAGGACGCGAACCCCCGCAACCCTTGCCGCGCCCCGGTGCATTGCGCCGGGGCGTTTGCATTTCTGGAGCCCCCATGACCCTCAAGCAACGCGTCACCGACGACATGAAGGCGGCGATGCGCGCCAAGGACGCGGCGCGCCTCTCAGCCGTGCGGCTGCTGCTCGCCGCCATGAAGCAAAAGGAAGTGGACGAACGCATCGAGCTCTCGGATGCCGACGTGCTCGGCATCATCGAGAAGATGCTGAAGCAGCGCCGCGAATCCATCGCCCAGTACGAGAAGGCCGCGCGCCAGGACCTGGCCGACCAGGAGAAATTCGAGATCGGCGTACTCTCGGCCTACCTGCCGCAGCAGATGGGCGAAGCCGAGGTCCTGCAGGCGGTGGCCGCCGCGGTGGCCGAAACCGGGGCGGCGGGCGTCAAGGACATGGGCAAGGTGATGGCGCTGCTCAAGCCGCGCCTGGCCGGCCGCGCGGACATGGGCAAGGTGTCGGGGCTTGTGAAAGGGAAGCTAGGCGGGTGAAAATGGGGACAGACCCCATTTGCAACAAGCAAATGGGGTCTGTCCCCTTTTGTTTGCCGTGATCCCGGATTCCTTCAAGCAGGACCTGCTCAACCGCATCGACATCGTCGACGTGGTCGGGCGCTACGTGCAGCTGAAAAAGGGCGGCGCCAATTTCATGGGGCTGTGCCCGTTCCACGACGAGAAGACGCCTTCCTTCACCGTCAGCCCGGCCAAGCAGTTCTACCACTGCTTCGGCTGCCAGAAACACGGCAACGCAGTCGGCTTCCTCATGGATTACGGCGGCATGGGCTATGTCGACGCCATCAAGGAGCTCGCTTCCTCGGCGGGCATGCAGGTCCCGGAACTGCAGCCGCGCACGGCGGAGGAAGCGCAGCGCAAGGAACGCGAGACCGACCTCGCCGCGCTGATGCAAAAGGCGATGGAGCACTACCGCGCCGCATTGAAGAATTCGCCTCAGGCCATCGCCTACCTGAAACAGCGCGGGGTCAGCGGGGAGATCGCTGCGCGCTTCGGCATCGGCTATGCGCCCGACGACTGGCAGGGGCTCAAGGCCGCGTTTCCGGACTACGACAACCGGGCACTGGTCGAGTGCGGGCTGGTGATCGAGGGCGAGGGCAAGCGCTACGACCGGTTCCGCGACCGCGTCATGTTCCCGATCTTCAACCGGCGCGACACCGTGGTCGGTTTCGGCGGGCGCGTGCTGGGCGCGGGCGAGCCGAAATACCTGAACTCGCCCGAGACGCCGCTGTTCCAGAAAGGCCAGGAGATCTACGGCCTGGGGCACGCGCGCGGCGCGATGCACGAGGCCAGGCGCGCGCTGGTGGTCGAGGGCTACATGGACGTGGTGGCGCTGGCGCAGCACGGCGTGGGCTACGCGGTGGCGACGCTGGGCACGGCGACCACGCCGGTGCACGTCACCAAGCTGCTGCGCGAATTGCGCGAGAACGGCGCCGAATTGGTGTTCTGCTTCGACGGCGACGCCGCAGGGCGCAAGGCCGCGTGGCGCGCGCTCGAGGTGAGCCTGCCGCTCGCCAACGACGGCAACCCGATCCGCTTCCTGTTCCTGCCCGAGGGCGAGGATCCCGACAGCTACGTGCGCGCCCAGGGCAAGGAGAAGTTCGAGCGCCTGGCCGCGGCGTCGCAGACCCTCACCGGTTTCCTGCTGGGCGAGCTGCGCGCGCAGTCGGAGCTCGACACCGCGGAAGGGCGCGCCGGGTTCCAATCATTGGCGAAACGCCACGTGCAGCAGATCGTGGCGCCCGCCCTGCGCCAGCAGCTGATCCAGGCCATCGCGCAACTGGCCCGCATCGCGCCCGAGAATGCGGAGAATTATTACGCGCCGGAAGGACCACCAAGGCCGCGGCGGCCGGCGATGCACAGGGTGGCGGGCGTGGCGAGCGTGATTCCCAGATCGGAGGAGCAGCACCTGCTGCGCTGCGTGGTGATGCATCCGGCACTCGTGGGGGGGCTGGAGGCCGAGCTGCTGGACCCGGAAACGCCGGAGGCAGCCGCGCTGAAGTCGATTGCGGCGGATGTCGCGGGCGGCGCGCAGCTGAGCGGCGCGGTGTTGGTGGAGCGCTACCAGGGCACCGGGTTCGAGCAGGTGGTGTTCCGGGCGCAGGCCTCCGGCATCGAGCAGGGCGATACGCTGGAATCGGCGGCGCAGGAGTTCAGTCAGGCGCAGCTCGCACTGCGCATCCGCCGCATGCACCGGGAAATCGACACGCTCAAGGGCCGCATCGGTACCGATCCGGCGTTGAACGCCGAGTTGAACCGGCGGGTCAAAGAGCTGCATCAACTGAAAGCTCAGCGGTCCTGAGAGGCGGATTAGGGTAGAATCGCCCACTTTTTTCCGGCCTGGCAGGATCGGGCAAGCATGAGGCGAGAATGGCCAAAGCAAAACGCAAATCCAAAGCGAAACTCTCCCGGAAGCCTGGAAAAAAAGCCAAACCGGTCAAGGTGTTGAAGAAGAAGACGGCAGTCGCCCGGGCCAAGCCCCGGCCGGCTGCCAAGGCGCGTCGGGTCGCGAAAAAAGCGAAGGCCGTCAAGCATGCAAAGCCCGCCAAGCCCGCCAAGCCCGCCAAGCCCGCCAAGCCCGCCAAGCCCGCCAAGCAGGCCAAGCCGGCGAAGCTGGGCAGGGCGCCCGCCGCGGCGAAGCCCGGTGAAAAGGCGAAGAAGCCCACCATCAAGAGCGCCAAGGCGGCGCTCGAGCAGCTCGAAGCCAAGCTCGCCGAGGGACTGAAGGCGAAGGCGAGCCGCGGCCGTCCGGGGCGCAAGACGAAGAAGGAAGAGTGGCTCGCGGCGATGGCCGTGATGCCCAAGGAGGACTCCGAGACGCGCCGCATGCGCCTCAAGACGCTGATCAAGCTCGGCAAGGATCGCGGCTTCCTCACCTACGCCGAAATCAACGATCACCTGCCCGACGACCTGGTGGACGCCGAGCAGATCGAAGCCATCATCTCGACCTTCGGCGACATGGGCATCCAGGTCTACGACCAGGCGCCCGACCAGGAAACGCTGCTGATCACCGCCGAGACCGCGCCGGTCGCCTCCACCGACGAGGACGTCGAGGAGCAGGCGGAGGCGGCGCTCTCCACGGTGGACTCGGAGTTCGGCCGCACCACCGACCCGGTGCGCATGTACATGCGCGAGATGGGCTCGGTGGAGCTGCTGACGCGCGAGGGCGAGATCGAGATCGCCAAGCGCATCGAAGAGGGCCTGCGCCACATGATCCAGGCGATCAGCGCCTGCCCGACCACGGTGCGCGAGATCCTCGGCCTGGCCGACAAGGTGGAAAAGGAAGAGCTGCGCATCGACGAGGTGGTGGACGGCCTCATCGATCCGCACGCCAAGGCCGAGTTCGACCCGAAGAAAAATGCGGAGCCCCGGAGCGAGGAAGAGGAAGAAGAGCAGATCGAGGAAGAGGAAGGCGACACCGAGGAGGACGACGGCGCGGCGCAGAGGGCCAGCCTGCTCGCGCTGCGCACCGCCGCGCTGGAGAAGTTCGCCCGCATCCGGCGACTGTTCGAGAAGAAGATGCGCGTGCTGGAGAACAAGGGGTCCAAGGACAAGGATTACCTGCGCGTGCGCGCCCAGATCTCCGCCGAACTGATGACCATCCGCTTCACCGCGCGCACGGTCGAGCGGCTGTGCGACAGCGTGCGCAGCCTGGTGGACAACATCCGCAGCCACGAGCGCCAGATCCACGACATTTCGGTGCACAAGGCGCAGATGCCGCGCCAGCACTTCATCAAGGTGTTTGTCGGCACCGAAGGTTCCAAGCGCTGGCTGTCCGCGGAGCTCAACGCCGCGCATCCCTGGAGCGAGCAGCTGGTGCGGCTGGAGCCCTCGATCCTCGAGCTGCTGGGCAAGATCCTGGCCGTGCAGACGAAGATGGGCATCCCGATCCGCGAGCTGAAGGACATCAACAAGCAGATGTCCACGGGCGAGGCGAAGGCGCGCCGCGCCAAGCGCGAGATGACCGAGGCCAACCTGCGCCTGGTGATCTCGATCGCCAAGAAATACACCAACCGCGGCCTGCAGTTCCTCGACCTGATCCAGGAAGGCAACATCGGCCTGATGAAGGCGGTGG
>JAQBXT010000088.1 GCA_027624175.1 Pseudomonadota bacterium
CGAGGATCGCCACGACGGGGACGCGGCGCCGCGCGGCGCGAAATAAGGAAAGCGTCATGGGATTCCCCCCTCTTGACGGGTGAGCCAGGCGTCCATTGCCCATGACTGTCCATAGTGGGGAAAAGTCTTGACTTTTTTCCATATCGACAAATAATGGGCAGATGGACCGGTATCTGAGCGCGCCGGTAAGAGCCGATCTCGCCAAAAAGCTGGTTTTCCTGGTCGGCCCGCGCCAGGTCGGCAAGACCACGCTGGCCAAGACGTTGATGGCGGACTATCCGCGGGCCCAGTATTTCAACTGGGACGTGGCGGGCGACAGCCGCATCATCCTCGGCCAGACTTGGAGCCCGCGCGCGAAGCTGGTGGTCCTGGACGAAATTCACAAGATGCGGGACTGGAAGACCTACCTCAAGGGCGCCTGGGACGGCAGGGGGAAGGGCCAGGCCCTTCTTGTTACCGGCAGCGCGCGCATGGACACCTTCCGCCAGAGCGGGGAGTCGCTCGCCGGCCGTTACTTCACGCTGCGCATGCACCCGGTCTCGGTGCGGGAGTGGTGCGTTGCATCCGGGGCAACGCCCGAGGATGCGCTCGACAGGCTGCTGGAGCGCGGCGGTTTCCCCGAGCCCTTCCTGGCGCAGGAGGGGCGTGAAGCGGATCGCTGGCGCCGGCAGTACCTGGAGGATCTGATCCGGGAGGACGTGGTCGAGTTCTCCCGCATCCACGAGATCCGCGCCATGCGCCTGTTTGTCGAGATGCTGCGCGAGCGGGTGGGCTCGCCCGTGTCGCTGGCCTCGATCGCGCGCGACCTGCAGGTGTCGCCCACCACCCTCGCGAAATACCTCGATATCCTGGAGGCGCTCTACGTCGTCTTCACCGTGCGCCCGTACCACCGCAATATCGCCCGCGCGATCCTCAAGGAGCCCAAGGTCTACTTCTTCGACACCGGGCTGGTAGCCGGGGACGAGGGCGCGCGCTTCGAGAACGCCTGCGCGGCGATGCTTCTGAAGCACGCCCATTACCTGCAGGATGTCGAAGGCCGTGCCGCGACGCTGCATTACGTTCGCGACAAGGAAGGCGCCGAGGTCGATCTGGTTCTTTGCCGGAACAACGCCCCGGTTCTCCTGGCCGAGTGCAGGCACGCGGACACCGCGATCTCGCGGTTCATGGCCGCTCTGGCGGCGCGGTTTCCGAAAGCCCGGGCGGTGCAGCTGGTGCGCGAACTCAGGCAGGAGGAGAAGCGCGGCGGCGTTTCCATCGTCCGCGCCGCCGGCTGGCTCGCCGAGCTGGCGGCCTGATCGCGGGATCGGTCTTGAAACAAATTTGTGGATTGGTTTGCAGGGCATTCGTCTGGTGCAGCCGACCCTGGGCGAAGCGGTGGTGGTGACCGGCGTGGGGCTGATCGGCCTGGTGACCGTGCAACTGCCGCGGGCCCACGGCTGCCGTGGGCCTTCCGCTCGCCGTGGCCTTCGGAAGGAAATTCTCCACGATCGGTTACGACCTCTCGAAAGTGAAAGTTGCAGCCTACGGGGAAGGGCGCGACCCCACGGGCGAGGTCTCCGGGGAGTCCTTCCGTCAGGCAGCGAAGCTCGAATGCACCACCGATCCGGCACAGCTCGCCAAGGCCGACTTCATCATAATTTCAGTACCGACACCGGTCGACGGCGTGCGCACGCCCGACTTCGCGCCGCTACGCTCCGCCAGCGAGGTGGTCGGCAAGCACATGCGCCGCGGCGCGACGATGGTCTACGAATCGACCGTCTATCCCAGCGCGACGGAAGAGGTCTGCGTCCCGATTCTCGAGCGCGCCTCCGGCATGAAGTGGAATCTCCTGCCCTTCAGACCCGGCCTCGTCGGCGGGCACTGCATCGGCGTGGACCCCTACTACCTGACTTTCAAGGCGGAGCAGGTCGGCTACCACCCGCAGGTGATCCTCGCCGGCCGCCGCATCAACGACGGCATGGGCAAGTTCGTTGCCGAGCAGACAGTGAAGCAGATGATCCAGAACGGGACGAGCGTGAAGGGCGCGAAGGTGAACGTCCTCGGCCTCGCGTTCAAGGAGAACACCCCCGACCTGAGGAACTCGCGCGTCATCGACGTGATCCAGGAGTTGCGCAGCTACGGCATCGAGGTCTTCGTGCACGACCCGGTGGTGAGCCCGCACGACGCTAAGGAGGAGTACGGAATCGATCTCGTGGGCTGGAGGGAACTACCCGCGGCGGCCGCCACGATACTCGCGGTCGCGCACAAGGAGTTCCTCGCACGGCCCGTTTCCGATTACGCGAGCAAGACGCAGCGCGGCGGTTGCCTCGTGGACGTGAAGGCGAAGCTGGATCCGAAGGCGGTGCAGGAACAAGGCCTGACGATCTGGCGGCTGTGACGTTCGACGAGTTCCTCTCCTCCCACTTCTCCAGCGGCCGCCTCTCCTTCACCCGCGAGGAACTCCTCCGCTCATTAAGCGCCGGCTCCAGAACCCTCACTACCTCCTTAAGCAAGCTCGTCCGCCAAGGCCGCATCGCCAACCCGCGCCCCGGCTTCTACCTGATCCTCTCCCCCGAGGACAAGCCAACCGGCGCACCCGACCCCGCGCGCTGGATCGACGCGCTGATGAAGCACCAGAAAATCGACTACCGCATCTCGCTCCTCACCGCGGCGAAGCACCACGGCGCAGCCACCGAAGCGCCAATGTTCCAGCTCGTCGTCCCGCGCACGCTCACCGACTTCGCCATCGGCCGCTACAGGCTCGAATTCACCACGCAGCCGCAGAACGCCTTCACCCGCACCAACCGCGACGAATGGCTGCACGACACCGGCACGGCGAAAGCCGCCGGCATCGAGCTCACGCTCCTCGACTGCGCCCGGTGGTTCCACAAGGCGGGTGGCGTGAGCCGGGTGCACCAGATCGCTAGAGAACTGGGCGCGAAGGCCGGGGAAAAAAAGCTCGCTAACCTCGCCCGCGCCTGGGACAACGCCTCGGTGATGCGCCTGGGCTACTTCCTCGAGCTCGCTGGACACGAAGAGCAAGCGAAGGCCCTCGAGCAGTTCGCCGAGCTGGCAAGATCCGTGAAGCCACTCGACCCCACCTCGGAGGAGGAGCCCACGGAGATGAGCGGCCGCTGGAAGATCGCGGTCAACTGGCCGCGGGATTAGAATGCCCACGCCATGACCCGCCCTTCGGCCGCCCTGCAGGTCCACCGCGAGCGCATCCTCGAGCTCGCCCGCGCCCACGGCGCGCGCAACGTGCGCGTATTCGGCTCGGCGGCGCGCGGCACCGACCGCGACGGCAGCGACCTCGACCTGCTGGTCGACGTGGACGAGCACGACACCCTGTTCACGCTCGCCGGGCTGCAGGAGGAGCTTTCCCGGCTCCTCGGCCTGCCGGTGGACGTGCGCACGCCGCAGGAGATCTCGCGCTACATCCGCGAGCGGGTGCTCGCCGAAGCGCGCCCGCTGTGAACGAGCGCGACGCGCTGCGCCTGCGGCACATCCTGGACGCGGCGCAGCGCATTGCCACGTTCCTGAAGGACGCCGGCCAGGAGGCGTCCTCGCCAACGCGATGATGCAGGACGCGGTGATCCGCAACCTGGAGGTCATCGGCGAAGCCTGCGCCAATCTCTCCCCCGAGCTCGTCCAGGCGAACGCGAGCATTCCCTGGAGCAAGGCAAGCGCCATCCGCAACCGGCTGGTGCACGGCTACTTCGACGTGGACCTGCGCATCGTCTGGCAGGCGGCGACGGACTCCATCCCGGCGTTCGCCCTTCAGATTCGGCAACTGCTCGAAGCGGAGCGCTAGCGGCCCACGGCGCGACGCGGGCCAGGGCGCTCGACGCGATCGCGCAGCAGGCAAGAACGACGAAGCTCCTCGACCCCATTTCGAAGGAAGAGCCCACCGAGATGAGCGGCCGCTCGCCGGCGAGCCCGGACGGCCTGCACCTGCACACGCTGGTCTACCGCCGCATCGTGAAGCTGCACACCTGCCCGGTGGCGCGCAGCGTCTGACAAGAGACCCGGGCAGGACTCTGTAGAACGGCGCTCGCACCGCCAGGCCTTTGCCATATGCTCAGGTGCAATCAGGGAGAGGTGCCCCATCGCCACCGCTCAGAATTCCGTCACGAACCGGGCCCAGAAGAGATTGTTGATCGCCGTATCGCTCGCGGCGAATGTCTCGATGTAGGTCGGGCTGACGCCGACCATCTGCCCGGGATTCTTCAGCCGCTGGCGCGTGTATCCCGCGCTGATCTGGGTGGCGTAGGAGAGCCACCACGTGAGATCGACCGCCGCTTCGCGTTTCGTTTCGTAAACCCGCGCGCTGCCCCGTCCGCGTTCCGCGACCTCGAGGTGCAACCCGAGCCACAGCCGGGCGGTCATGTACCGCGTCGCGCGGAGAAACAGGTCGGTCGCGTCGGTCCCGATCCAATGCCCGAGCGGGAAGCCGCGCTCGCGCATGCCGGTGGTGTAGATGCTATTGTTGTACCAGACGCCGGGTGAATTGATGTTGTGCCGGGTGAAGTCCGTGTCGGCCCATTCGATGCGCAGATCCATCGTATCGCCGGCAAACAGCTGCGGAATGTAGACACCCGCCACAAAAGCCCCGCGCGAGGGTCGCCACTTCGACCATTTGTCCTCCGAACCGATCTCCCCGTAGATCTGCATGCCCGCCGGAAACGGCACCAGGTACGGCACCTTGGGCACACGGGCACGGAAATCGATCATCGACTGCTCGTTCGTTTCGTCGGTCCCAGGCTGATTGGCGCTGGAAAAGTAGGCGTTGATGACCGCGCGCGGAAACTTTTGATTGAAGCCCGGCCAACCGAACTGGGTCAGGCGCGTAAACCCCAGCTCCAGCCAATCCACCGGCAAGGCGCCGATGCGCAGCCCGAACAGCCGGGTGCGCGGAAAATCCGGGCCACTGTCCAGATCGGCGAGGAAAGTGTCGATCTTCCACTCGCCCAGATTTTGCAGAAATCCGGGCAGGCGGAACGGCTCCTCTGTTCCCAGCTTGACCAAGTCGAGCGGAAACGCGTGGTCGGTCAGCAGCAGCGATCCGCGGTACCCCGTGCCCCACCACTGCGAGGTGCGCCCCACTTCCAGCGCAACGTTGAAGGCCGCGAGCTTCAGGCTGCCCTCGCGCAGAACCGCATGCTCGTCGTTGCGGGCCGGATCGATCCCCAGCGCACGAGGATCGCTGATGAACTTGGGCCGAAGCGTCAGCGCCGCCCAGTCGCCGACTTCAACCCAGGCGCGCACATCGGCCTGGGTGTGTCCACCATCGGTGTAGTACTCCCCGCCGCTATTCTCCCTCGGGCGCACCGGCTGGATCGGGCTCATGCGGAATTCGTCCAGCTCGACCTGAAGACGACCGCCGTAACGGATCTGTCCCGGCTGCTCCCCGGCCGCGGGCTCGATGACACCGAGCCGCATCAGTTCGGGACGAAGCTCGCGCGCCAGGCGCGCGAGCAGCGGGGCGGTCACGACTTCGCGTCCATCTTCGGTATCGGCCCGCTGCAGGGCGCGCGCAACGTACTTCGCGGCGAGTTTGCGGCTGTAAGGCTTCGCGCTCACCATCGCCCGGTCGATGACCCCCAGTGCCACGAGCCGTTCGATGTCCTCGTAGGCCCAATGGTGCAGAGGCAGGTTCACCGCGGCCTGCAACTCCGCGTGCATCAACAGGCTCGCTGCCGCCGCCAGTACGATCGGCCATCGTTTCATTGCGGAACTCATGCTAGTCTCCGGGAACGTCATGTCAAGCGCGGGGCGCGCCGCCTAGCGGGAGCCGGCGCTACGATCCTCGCTGTCGCGCGTCAGGAACTGCTTGAACGTGCTATCTCAAATTCTGCTAGCAAGACGGTGCGCGGTCGCTGCCTGGCGGACGTGGAGTGCAAACTCGAACCAGCGGCGCTGCGTGCCCCCCGGCCTTAGGGTCTGCCCCCCGTAGCGGGTCCCGTCGCCCATCCGGGGCCGGGTTATTTGCTGTCATGGGATACCACCGCTCGAGGGCGTACGATAGACTTGCCCAATGGACGCCGCAGTCTTTTCGTTCCTGGCTTCGACGCTCATCTGCGCCGCGATCCACTTCCTGTCCCCTTATCAGGAGCGTTATAGCATCGACGCCACCTCCAATTTCCCGCAGAAAATCCACGTGTCAACGCCGGAGTAAAGATGCATCGGCGGGCCGGAGTAAAAGTCCATCACGGATGAGGGCAGGAA
>JAQBXT010000020.1 GCA_027624175.1 Pseudomonadota bacterium
GCCATGGCCACCGCCTTCGGCTGGCGCGGGGCGCTGCTGGGCGCCGCGGCCATCGGCGCGGCGGTGGTCGTGCTGCTCGTCGTGCAGGGGCAGTCGCTGCGCGTGGAGCCGGCGGATGCGCGCCGCGTCGGGCCCGGCCCCGGGCTGGGCGCCGACCTGCGCGTGCTGGCGCAGCTGCCGGTCCTGATGGTGTTCGGTTATTTCGTCATGCTGGGCGTGGCGTTCATCGCCATCCAGACTTTCGGCATCGCGGCCATGATTGCGCTCTACGGCGTGGATGTGGTGCTCGCCTCGGCGGCGCTGACCGCCTACCTGGTGGGCGGCGCCACGGGAATCTTCTGCGGCGGTTTCGTCGCCGTGCGCGCCTCGCGCCACGACCTCGTTGCGGTCAGCGGCATGGCCTGCAGCGCGACATTGGTGTTCGTGCTGGCTTCCGCCTGGCTGCCGGCGCCGCTGCTGCCGCTGCTGCTCGGCGCCGCCGGCTTTGCCGGCGGGCTCACCAATCCCTCCCGCGACCTGATCGTGCGTGCTTCGACGCCGCCGGGCGCCACCGGCAAGGTGTACGGTTTCGTCTATTCCGGACTGGACGTCGGCTCGATGGTGACGCCGGTGGTGTTCGGCTGGCTGATCGACCGCGGCCAGCCCGCCGCGGTGTTTTACGCGGTGGTGGTTGTGCTCGCCCTGTCGATTTTCACGGTGCTGCGGCTGCCGGCAAGAGTCGTTCCCGTGCCTGCTCAGCCAACGTAGTCAACGCCGCGGCGCTCGAGCAGGCGCAGCAGCGCCGGCCAGTCCTTGTGCGTCGAGGGCCGGTCGTCGCGCTGGAACTGCTCGGTGGCCGTGTCGGCGGCGCTTTGCGACATGAGCTGCACGTTCTCCAGCCCGCCGGCCATGGCGTCGACCTGGATCTGGCAGGCGCAGTCGAGGTAGTACATCAGCTCAAAGGCTTCGCGCACCGTTTCGCCCAGCGTGAGCAGGCCGTGGTTGCGCAGGATCATGACCTTGGAGGTCTTGCCGAGGCTGGCGGCCATGCGCTCGCGCTCGCTCATGTCGAGCGCGATGCCTTCATAGTCGTGGTAGGCGCATTGCTGCTGCACGCGCATGGCGTGCTGGCTGATCGGCAGCAGGGCGCACTTCATCGCCGACACGGCGACGCCGGCGCGGGTGTGCGTGTGGATCACGCAATTGATCTCCGGTCGCGCCTCGTGCACGCAGCCGTGGATCACGAAGCCGGCCTCGTTGTAACCCAGGTCCAGCGGATCGTCGAGCACCTTGCCGTGCGCATCGATCCTTACCAGGTTGGAGGCGGTGATCTCGTCGAACATCAGCCCGTAGGGATTGATGAGGAAATCCCCGCCCCCCGGCACGCGCGCCGAGAAGTGCGTGTAGATCAGGTCGGTCCACTTGAACAGCGCCGCCAGCTGGTAGGCGGCAGCGAGGTCCACGCGCGCCTGCCATTCCCCGGCGCTGACGCGCTCACGGACGGGCTTGGAGTTCTTCGGCTTGAGGACGGCGCTCATGGGGAGTCTCCTTGGTGCCGGATTCTACTGCGTCGAGGGCTTCAAGCAGCAGGCGCGGGTCGTTGTGCGACAGCCGGGCGTGGTCGGAGAGCATGCGACGCCACAGGCGCGCCCGCGGGTGCCCGTGGTACAGGCCGAGCAAGTGGCGGGCCACGTGGCGCAGGCTGGCCTGGCTCGAGGCGTATCCGGCCATGGCATGCACCACCTGCGCGCGGGTCTTGCCTTCGTCGGCCAGGATCCAGCTGTCGTGGTAGGCGGCGCGGCCCAGCATCACGCCGTCCACCTGCGCCAGGTGGGCGTCGATCTGCTCCCAGCTGGTGATGCCGCCGTTGATCACGATGCGCAACTGAGGGAAATCCCGCTTCAGCCTGTAGACGAACTCGTACTTGAGGGGCGGGACCTCGCGGTTCTCCTTGGGCGAGAGCCCTTTCAGCACCGCGTTGCGGGCATGGACGATAAAGGTGCCGCAGCCGGCGCGCGACACCGTGTCCACGAACCGGGCGAGGAAATCATAGGTTTCTATATAATCGACCCCGGTGCGGTGCTTTATCGTCACCGGAGTCGAAACCGACTCTCGCATGGCGATGACACAATCGGCCACCAGCTCCGGCTCCGCCATCAAGCACGCCCCAAATGCACCCCGCTGCACCCGCTCGCTGGGGCAGCCGCAGTTGAGGTTGACTTCGTCATACCCGAACTGTTCCACCAGCCGCGCGCAATGCGCCAGGTCCGCCGGCTCGCTGCCGCCGAGCTGCGCCGCGAGCGGATGCTCCTGCGGGCTGAACGCGAGGTGCCGCTCGACGTCGCCGTGCAGGAGTGCGCCGGTGGTGATCATCTCGGTGTACAGGCGCGCGCGCGACGACAGTTGGCGCAGGAAATACCGGCAGTGCCGGTCGGTCCAGTCCATCATCGGGGCGACGCATAGGCGGTGCAGGCTCATCCGGCACCAGTTTAACCCGCAGGTAGAATGCGGCTCCATGCACAAGATCCTGGTCACCGGCGGCGCCGGCTTCCTCGGCTCGCACCTGTGCGAGCTGCTCGTCGCACAGGGGCACGACGTGCTGTGCGTGGACAATTTCTACACCGGCGGCAAGGGCAACATCCAGCACCTGCTCGACAAGCCGAACTTCGAGCTGCTGCGCCACGACGTCACCTTCCCGCTGTACGTGGAAGTGGGCCAGATCTACAACCTCGCCTGTCCCGCCTCGCCGATCCACTACCAGCGCGACCCGGTGCAGACCACCAAGACCAGCGTGCACGGCGCGATCAACATGCTGGGCTTGGCCAAGCGCACGCGCGCGCGCATCCTGCAGGCCTCGACCTCCGAGGTGTACGGCGATCCCGAAGTGCACCCGCAGACCGAGGCCTACTGGGGCCGCGTCAATCCGATCGGACCGCGCTCCTGCTACGACGAGGGCAAGCGCTGCGCCGAGACGCTGTTCTTCGATTACTACCGCCAGCACCAGCTCGACATCAAGGTGGTGCGCATCTTCAATACCTACGGGCCGCGCATGCATCCGGACGACGGCCGCGTGGTGTCGAACTTCATCGTGCAGGCGCTGCGCGGCGCCGATCTCACCATCTACGGCAGCGGCAGCCAGACGCGCAGCTTCTGCTACGTGGACGACCTGATCGACGCCATGACGCGCATGATGGCCGCGGACCGGTCTTTCATCGGGCCGGTCAACATCGGCAACCCGGGCGAATTCACCATGCTGCAGCTGGCGGAAATGGTGCTACGCCTGGTCGGGGGAACGTCCAGGCTCACCTACCTGCCCGCGCCCGAGGACGACCCGATGCAGCGCCAGCCCGACATCCGGCTGGCAAAGGAGAAGCTCGGCTGGGCGCCCAAGGTCGGACTGGAGGACGGCCTGAAGGAGACCATCGCCTATTTCCGCAGGACGCTGAACGCTTGAAGATCTACGACTGCGTTCCGTTCTTCAACGAGTTCGAGCAGCTGCGCCTGCGCATCGCCTACCTGGAGGACCTGGTGGATCGCTTCGTGGTGGTCGAAGCGCACCAGACGCACACCGGCAAGCCCAAGCCCCTGCATCTCGCCGAGTCGGGCGCCGCCGACCTGCTCGGCCATCCCAAGCTCGTACTGCGGGCCGTCGACTTGCCGGTAGGCTACAGCGACTGGGAGCGCGAGCAGTACCAGCGCGAGAGCATCGGCGGCGCGCTTAAAGACCTTGGCGCCGCTGCCGACGACCTGGTGCTGGTCTCCGACGTGGACGAGATCCCCGCGCGCGCGGCAGTCGCGCGGGCGCGCGAATTCCTGGGCGCGGCGCGGGAGCGCACGATCCTCATCTTCGAGCAGCGCATGTTCTACTTCCGCCTCAACTACGAGCTGGTGTGGTCGCGCAAGATGCCGTGGCTCGGAACCGCCGCGGCGCTGTATGGCCAGGCGCCCTCCGTCAACGGCCTGCGCACCACCGGGCGCAACATCCGCGGCCGCCACGCCCAGGGCTACGACCGCGGCGCCCGCGTGCTGCAGCTACCCGGCGGCGGCTGGCATTTTTCGTACCTCGGCGACGACGAGGCCTTCGACCGCAAGCTTGCCGCCTATGCGCACCAGGAAAGCCGCGTGCAGGCAAGGCGCGGTACCTCCGTGCAATCGGTGATCGCCGGGCGGCACAGCCTGTTTCCGCGCAAAGGCGTGGACGAGGTGTGGGCCGTGGTCGAGCGCGCAGCGGTGGGTGTGCCGGAGGAGGCGGTGGCACGCGCGAATGTCGGCCACTTGTTCGAGGCGCCGCACGATACCGGCGTCGAAATCCTGAGGCGCGTGGGCGAGGTGGCGCTGTCCCGGCGTTTCAGCCTCGGCAGCCTGCGGGTCGGCTACGCCGGCCGCAGCCAGTGGCCGCGTCTGCCGGATCACTGAAGGTCGCGGTAGCGCAGGCGCGAAAGGTCGGCCATGCAGGCGCGCCAGGGCTCGCTGCCCGCCGGGCCGCGGCGCACGCACTCGGTGTCGCGGTAATTGCGCCAGGCGCCGGTGGCATTGTGGTAAGCACTGGAGGCGCTTTCATCGCCTGCTTTGGCGTCGGCATCGAGCGACGCCTGGAAATGGACCGCCGCCACCTCCAGCAGGTCGCGTTCCGCCAGGTCGAGCAGCAATTGCAGGCATTCGCCGGGCGCGGCCGGGCCGCGCTGGCACTGCGCCAGTGCCGGCGCATCGCGCCGCGGCGCCCAATGGAAAAACAACGCCCGCTTCTCATCTGCCAGCAGGCACACGAACGTCAACTCCACCGCCGGCCCGGCCTTGCGCACGATGCCGCCGTGACCCGACAGCGCCGCGCCGACACTCTGGCTGCCGAGCTTGCGCGTTACGCGCTCGATGAACAGGTGCCGGTCCCGGTCGAGGACCAGCGCGCGCACGTCCGTGCCGTCCTTTTTCAGTTCGCGTTCGCCCAGCGCGCGGCAGGCCTCCAGTGCCGGGCCGTCGACCTGGGCGAGGGCGCCCACGGGCAGCGCGGCAAGCAACAGCAGCCAGTGTTTCATGCGGTTTGTCCCGTGGTTTGTGCGCGCAGGCGGATCAGCCCGGACAGGCTGTGCGTGAACGGCGCCGCCACGCCGGCCTTGCGCGCCACTTCCAGCGTGCCGGTCAGCAGCCCGTCGATCTCGAGCACCTTGCCCGCTTCCATGTCCTGCAGCATTGAGGTCTTGAATTTGCCGAGGTGGCGCGCCATGTCGATGCGCGCTTCCGGGTCGATGTCGGCGTCCACGCCCACCGCGCGGCCGATCTCCAGTACCTCGCGCATGATCGCCACCATGTAGGCCTTCACTTCGGCATCCGCGATCAACCGCTCGGCGGTGGCGAGCGTCAGCGCGGAGACCGGATTGAAACTGACGTTGCCCAGGAGTTTGACCCAGAAATCCTTTTCGATGAACGGGCTCTGCACGCATTCGAAGCCGGCCTGTGCCAGCGCCTGCGCGATGTGCTGCGTGCGCGCCGAATTCGTGCCGCCGGGCTCGCCGAGGATCAGGCGCCGGCCCATGTTGTGGCTGACGACGCCGGGTTCCGGCGTGGAGGCGGCGAGGTGGACCACGCAGCCGACGATGCGCCCGGTGGGCATGGCAAGGGCGATCGCACCGCCGGGATCGAGGCTCTCCAGCCTGAGCTTGCCGTCGCCGAACTTCAGCCGGTCAAAGAACCACCAGGGCACGCCGTTCATCGCCGTGACGACCGAAGTGTCCGCACCGAGCAGGGGGGCAATGCCGCGCGCGACCTCGGGCAGGCTCTGGCCTTTCACCGATACGAGGACATAGTCCTGCGCCCCCAGCCGTGCAGCGTCGCTCTCGGCGCGCACCGGTACCGCGGTTTCCTTGCCGTCGGAATGGATGCGCAGCCCTTTTTCGCGGATCGCCGTCAGTTGTGCGCCCCGGGCGACGACCGAGACGTCGTGACCGGTGCGGGCGAGCCAGCCCGCCATCAGGCCGCCCACCGCGCCGGCGCCGTAAATGCAGATTTTCATGGTGCTATTCTATCGGTCGAGAGGTCAGCGCCCATGTTCGCCTTCATGAAGAAGATGACGCAACTCCTGCCCGGCGAAAGCACCTTGCCCGGCCGCAAGGAAAAGATGCCGGTGCCGGAGAAGCACTTCATCAACGGCAATCGCATCGTGCCGCCGTTTGCGGAGGGACTGCAGCTCGCGCAATTCGGCCTGGGCTGCTTCTGGGGCGCCGAGCGCCTGTTCTGGCAGACACCGGGCGTGGTCAGCACGGCGGTGGGCTATGCGGGCGGCGCGACTTCCAATCCCACGTACGAGGAAGTCTGCAGCGGCTTCACCAATCACACCGAAGCCGTGTTGGTGGTGTTCGATCCACAGGTCGTGAGCTACGAGGCCCTGCTGAAAGTGTTCTGGGAAGGCCACGACCCGACACAAGGCATGCGCCAGGGCAACGACCGCGGCAGCCAGTACCGCTCGGCAATCTACACTTACGGCGAAGCGCAGCTGCAGGCGGCGCTTGGCGCGCGCGATGCGTTTCAGGAAGCCTTGAAGCCAAGAGGATTCGGCGACATCACCACCGAGATCAAGCCGGCGCCGGAGTTCTATTACGCCGAGGACTACCACCAGCAGTACCTGGGCAAGAACCCGAACGGCTACTGCGGGCTGGGCGGAACGGGCGTGTCCTGCCCGGTGGGCGCGCTAGCGAAGGCTTGAATCGGCCAGTTCGCGTTCCGCGCCGCTGGTGATCTCGCGCAGCGTGTGGAAAGCGATTTGCGGCCAGCGCTCCTCGGCCACTTCCAGTTCCGCGCGGTTGGCGGCAAGGTAGGCAAGCGCGCCCGAGGCGTCGCGCGCGATGCGGCCCGGGTAGGCGGCCATGAAGCGCTGCATTTCGGCGTCGTCCGCGGCGCTCAGCCAGCGGGCCAGTGCGAGCGGCTCGGGCAGCAAGCGCACATCGACGCCGTACTCGTGCACCAGGCGATGCGCCACCACGTCGAACTGCAGCGCGCCGACGGCGCCGAGGATCGGCGCCCCGCCCGCCTCCGGGTAATAGATCTGGATCGCACCTTCCTCGCTCAGCTGCCGCAGGCCGGTGTGCAGCTGCTTCGCTTTCATCGGCGTGGCGAGCTCGGCGCGCCGGAACAGTTCTGGCGCGAAGAACGGCAGGCCACCGAACTGCAGCACTTCGCCCTCGGTCAGCGTATCGCCCAGGGCGATGGTGCCGTGATTGGGAATGCCGATGATGTCGCCTGCGTAGGCCTCGTCGACGATGTCGCGGCGCTGGGAGAGGAATGACACCGCGTTGCTGGTGCGCAGTTCGCGCCCGGTGCGGCAGTTCACCAGGCGCATGCCGCGCACGAAGCGGCCGGAGGACAGGCGCACGAAGGCGACGCGATCGCGGTGCGCCGGGTCCATGTTGGCCTGGATCTTGAACACCACGCCGGAGCAGGCCGGCTCGTCCGGCGCCACGCTGCGCTGCGCTGCGACGCGCGGGCCCGGCGGCGGCGCGAAATCCACCAGCGCGTCGAGCACTTCCTGCACGCCGAAATTGTTGACTGCGGAACCGAAAAACACCGGGGTCTGCCGGCCGGCGAGGAACGCGGCGCGGTCGAAGGCCGACCCGGCGTCGCGCACCAGCTCGGCTTCGGCGAGGGCGGGCGCGTAAGGCTCGCCGAGGAGTTCCGGGCAGGCGGGGTCGCGCATGCCGATTTTCCTGACGTCGCGCGTCAGGCGGTCGCTGCCCGCCTGGAACAGCCGGATGCAATCGTGCCGGAAATCGAACACGCCGCGAAACTCGCGACCGGCACCGATCGGCCAGGTAAACGGCGCTGCAGCCATGTGCAGCACGGATTCGATCTCATCGAGCAGCTCGAGCGGCGGGCGCACGTCGCGGTCCAGCTTGTTGACGAAGGTGGCCACCGGCGTGTTGCGCGAGCGGCATACTTCCAGCAGTTTGAGCGTGCGCGGTTCGATGCCCTTGGCCGCGTCGATCACCATCAGCGCGGCGTCGACGGCGGTCAGCACGCGGTAGGTGTCCTCCGAAAAATCCTCGTGGCCCGGGGTATCGAGCAGGTTGACGACGCAGCCGCGGTACTCCATCTGCATCACCGACGAGGCGACCGAGATGCCGCGCTGCTTCTCGATCTCCATCCAGTCCGAGGTGGCATGGCGCGAGGCCTTGCGCGCCTTGATGCTGCCGGCGATGTGGATCGCGCCGGCGAACAGCAGCAGCTTTTCCGTCAGCGTGGTTTTTCCGGCGTCCGGATGGGAGATGATGGCGAAGGTGCGGCGCCGCGCCACTTCGCTGGTGATGTCGCTCATGCGGTGCGCATCTTAAGCGATACTTCGCGCCGGTGCCGTCGTCCTCTCCCATTCGCCTGCTTCTCGCCGGTGCGGCCGCGCTGGCGCTTGCCGTCGGCATCGGCCGCTTCGCGTACACCCCGGTGCTGCCGGCGATGCAGGAGGCGGCCGGATTCGGCGCCGCCACGGCGGGCTGGATCGCCGGATGGAATTACCTCGGCTACCTGCTGGGCGCGCTGGCGGCGGCGATGGTCGCGGCGCGCGCGTCGCGCCACCGCGTGCTGGTGGCAAGCATCGCCGCCAGCATCCTCAGCACGGCAGCGATGGGCCTGGCGGGCAGCGTGGAAGCCTGGTGCGCACTGCGCTTCGTTTCCGGACTGGCGAGCGCCGGCGTGCTGGTGATCTCTTCGGCCATCGTGCTGGAAGCGCTGTCCGGGGCGTCGCGGCCGAACCTGCTGGGCGCGCATTTTGCCGGCGTGGGCGTGGGCATCGCGCTCTCGGGCCTGGTGGTCGCGCTGGGTGTCGCGTTCCTCGACTGGCGCGGACTGTGGTTCGCGCTCGCCGGGGCAAGCCTTGCGCTCGCGCTGCTCACCCTGCCGCTGGCGCGGCCGCGCGGGGCAAGACTGCAGGGCGCGCCGCCGCCGGCGGTATCGAAAGAGCGCTTCTCCGCTGCGCTGTTGATCTCCAGCTACTTCCTCGAAGGACTCGGCTACGTGGTGACCGGCACCTTCCTGGTGGCGATCGCCAAGCAGATGCCCGGCATCGGCGGCGCCGCGGAAGCCCTGTGGATCGCCGTCGGCCTGGCCGGCGCACCCTCCACGCTGCTGTGGGTCCGTGCCGCGGCGCGCTGGGGCGCACCGAACGCGCTCATCGCAGCGCACCTGGTGCAGGCCGTGGGTATCGTGCTGCCGGTGTTCTTCGACGCGCTGTGGGTGGCGCTGCTCGCCGCGGTGTTTTTCGGCGGCACGTTGATGGGCATCACCGCGCTGATCGTGTCCTTCGGCGGGCGCATCTCCGAGCATCCCGCGCGCATGATCGGACTGCTCACTGCCGCCTTCGGCCTGGGCCAGATGATCGGCCCGGTGATCGCCGGTTGGCTCGCCGAGCGCCAGGGCGGATTCAACGGCTCGCTGCTGCTCGCTTCCGGCGCGGTGGTGCTGGGCGCCGCGCTGATCACCGCGGGCCGGACTACTTCCCGCGCTTGAGCATCATCTGCGCGTCCTCGATCACCTTGAAAGGGCTTTTGCCCCACAGGATTGCGGCATAGAAGAACTGCTCGACCTTCGCCTCGGTGAGCGCGCGCCATTGGTACTGGTTGACGAGGATCACCTGCCCGGTCATGCCGAGGTCGCCGATCACGGTGAAGGCGCCTTCCTGCACCGGCTTTTCCGGCGGCTTGTTCCAGGCGACCGCGCTCACGCTGGCCACCGAGTTGGGCTGCTCGCCCGGGGTGACGTCGAAGCTGCCCTGGCAGCCGTCGACGGACTTCAGCGTGCAGATGAGGCGGCTTCCGCGGGGTGGCATGGTCGGTTGCTCGGTAGGGTGCGTCGCCCGCGTCTCGAACGGCTTGCGAATTCTAGCGCCAGTGCACGCGGTAGGGTATGTTTGCAGGCCCCCTATTCGCGATCCCGGCCATGAGAGACCGCTACACGAACGTTGCGATCGCGCTGCACTGGATCCTTGCCCTCGGCATCCTGGCGCAGATCGGCCTGGGGTACTTTCTCGACAATGTGCCCCGCGGATCTCCGGAACGCTCGGCTTGGGTCAACTTTCACAAATCGATCGGCATTACGCTCGCGGCTCTGATCATCCTGCGACTCGCCTGGCGCCTCACGCATATGCCGCCGCCCCTGCCCGTTGCGATGCCGGCATGGGAGCTGGTTGCGGCACGCGCCAACCATGCGCTGCTGTACGTCTGCATGGTCGGCATGCCGCTGACAGGCTACGTGGCGACCAATTTCAGCAAATTCGGCATCAAGTATTTCGGCCTCGTCACGCTGCCGCCCTGGGGCATCGACGACAAGCAGATCTACGCCGCGTTCAACGGGGCGCACAAGATTCTTGCGCTGGTGTTCGTGGCGCTGATCCTGCTGCACGTCGCCGCCGCGCTCAAGCACGCGCTGTGGGAGCGCGACGGTCTGTTGCGCAGAATGTGGCCCTGACGGGCGTTACGGCCGCGAGCGCGCACGGGCGGGCTCGTCCGGCCGCCAGGCGATCCCCACCCACAGGGCACGCGGCGCGCCGGGAGTGCGGAACTGCTCGGCGCGGACGTTACCGGCATCAAATGAATTCTGCGGCCCGGTGAAGAAGTTTCCCCCGAGCGCCGCGGAGGCCGCGTAGCGGCTATCGAGCAGGTTTTCGACATTGGCGAACAGGCGCCAGCCGCGCGCAAAGTTCCATTGCGCATCGAGGCCCGCGAGCGTGAATCCGGGCACGCGGCCGTTCTCGTCCGCGTTGTTTTCGTCGCCGCGCGCGTACTGGCCGGAGTACAGGGACACGCTGGCACCGACGGAGGCTGCGCCAAAGTCGTATCGCGCGCGCAGCTTGAGCGCGTCACGCACGATGCCCGGCATGCGGTGACCCGGCAGCACCAGGATCTCGCCATTCGTATCGGCCGAGGAGTTGTACGGGGAATGCGCCGCGTAGGGGGAGCGAAAAGTCGCATCCACGCGCGCGTAGCGTGCTGCGAGCCACCAATGCGTCAGCTTTGCTTCGAGGTCGATCTCTACGCCCTGCCGGCGAGTGCGCCCGACGTTCTGGAAAAATCCCGCGTTCAGGGCGCCGCTGCCGGCGCTCACGAACTGGATATCGTTCTCGAGGTCGGTCCGGTACAGCGCCGCGGCGAGTGTGACGCTGGCGCCCAGTGGGCGGCGCACCCCTGCTTCCAGCGTGCGCGACAGCACCGGGGCGAGGGGCGGATCGGCGAGAAACATGCTGGGCAGCCGGCAGGGCGCGTTCGCATCGGAACAGGTGAGCTCGATCGCGGTCGGCGCGCGCATCCCCCAGCTCGCGTTGGCGTAATAGCTTTCCCCAGCGCGCGGCGCGTAGGCCAGGCCTGCGGCGGGCAGCAGGCGCGAGAAATGGTGCCGGCCGTCGAGCGCAGGCTGGGCGCCGGTACGATCGGCGATTTGCACCTGCGTCACGTTGTAGCTTGCCGACAGGGTCGCGTACAGGTCCTGGGCAAGCCCGAGCGTATCGAGCAGGTAGAGCCTGGCGTACTGTTGGCGCGTGCGCACGGCGGTTTCGGTGACGAAGGCCGAACTGCCCACCGCCTCGCGTTGCGGGCTGAAATTCGCTTCCTGCGCCAAACCCTCAAATGCCGTGCGAGCGGATTCGAAAGATACGCCCGCCGTCAGCTGGCTTTCGCGGCCGGCCATCGGGGCATCCAGCACCGCCTGCAAGGCGAAGCCGACGCGCGATTCGTCAATGCGCGCCGCATCGTTGATCGCATTGAACGCGCACGGGGGGCCTACCGAGCAGTCGTCGTTGACGTTCGAGTTCACGTTGCGGCTGGAAAGATTGCGCACGAATAGGTTGCCCGAAATCAGGGTGTCGGCGCCGGCCAGCCGCGTGGCCGAAAGATTGGCGAATGCCAGCCGATTCTCGGTGCGGTCCGGCCAGGTGTAGGGCTGGCGCGGAGCGGCCAGCATCGACCTCGGAAGTGCCTGCGTGCCCTCGAGGCTGGTGTCGGCGCCCAGCAGGCTGAGTTCGGCGCGTCCCGAGTGGTCTGCGGAGCCGAGCCGTGCGAACACTTGATCCACCCGGCTCTGGGAGAAATCGCGCCAGCCAGGCTCGCTGAAGTGATTTCCGGCCAAATAGTAATGCCGGCCGTCGCGCGCGCCCCCGGTCTCGAGCTCTGTGCCGAGCCGGCCAAACGACCCGCCGTAGCCGCGCAGCGCGGTGCCCGGAAAGCGCAGGCCGTTCTTGGTCTCGATGGCGAGGGCGCCGCCGAGGGTGTTCAGGCCGAACGCCGGGTTGGAACCCGGGATCACGTTGATGGCGGAGACCGCGATGCGCGGAATGAGGTCCCAATTGACCACGTCGCCAAAGGCCTCGTTCACCCGTACCCCGTCGAGGTAGACCGACAGCGCCTGCGGCGCGCCGAACAGCGGTGAGGCCGAAAATCCGCGAAAACTGACATCGGGTTGAAAAGGATTTCCGCCCGGCCGGCTCGCCGCAAATCCGGCGCGCGCATCGCCGAGGTGATCCGCGATGCTGGGCCCGGGCTGGGCGCGCAGGTCGCGCTCGGAGATCACCTGCACGTTCGCCGGCACCTGCTCGAGGGGTGTGCCGATCCCCGGTACCGGCGTGGTACCGATGACGATGACCGCCGGCAGTTGCAGCAGACGGCCCGTGTCCTCCGCACCGGCCGCGGCGGCGGCGAGCGCGAGGAGCGCCGCCGCGGCTGCCGCTTGGCCACCCATGCGCATCAGTACAGGCTGCTGAGGTAGTGCGCCAAATCCTCGATATCGCGCTCTGACAGCGTTTTGGCCACACTGGCCATGTTGCCGGCATCGTTGGTGCGCCTGCCGGCCTTGAAGTCGCGGATCTGCTTCACGATATATTCATAGTGCTGCCCGGCGAGGCGCGGAATCTCGTTCTGCCCCAGGAAACCGCCGAGATGGCACATGGTGCAAAGGACCTCGTCCGCTTTCGCCTTGCCGCGCACGGCGCGGGCGGGGTCCGCCTTGAACGTGTTGGGCCGCGGCTTCTGCGCGGCGTAAAACGCCGCCAGATCGAACATGTCCTCGCGCGACAGGTTGGCGAGGAACGGGGCCATCAAGGGCTCCGTGCGCCGGCCTTCCTTGAAATCCTTCAGCTGCAGGTACAGGTAGCGTGCGGTCTGCCCCGCGAGGATGGGAAACTGGGGCGCCACCGAGTTGCCGCTGGGGCCGTGACAGGCGACGCAGGCTTCGGCCTTGCGGCGACCTGCCTCGATGTCCTGCGCTTGCGCCGCGAAGGTGGCCAAGCAAGACGCCACGCATGCAGCAGCAAGTAGGCGAAGTGGCACTGGATCCTGCCTCAAAAAAAAGAGGCCGCCCCGCGGGCGGCCTCGGCTTACCGTGTGCTCGGACTCAGTCGCCGAGCGCGAACACGAACACGCTGTTGCCGCGCTTGAAATCGAGCTGCGTGTTGCCGCCGCAGCCCATGGCGATGTACTGCTTCTTGCCGGTCGTGTAGGACACGGGCATCGCATTCGCCCCCGCGCCGCGGCTGTCGCTCGCACAAGGCGACCGGCAGACGGAAGGGGATGCCGTGGTGGTTTCCGCAACCCGGGTCGACCAGCCCAGCCTCGAGATTCCCGCCTCGATTGACCGGCTTTACGGCGAGGACCTGCGCGAAGGCCGACCGCAGGTGAATCTCTCGGAAAGCCTGGGCCGCGTGCCCGGGATCGTGGTCCTCAACCGCCAGAACTACGCGCAGGATCTGCAGATCTCCTCGCGTGGCTTCGGCGCCCGCGCCACTTTCGGCGTGCGCGGCATCCGACTGATCGCCGACGGCATCCCCGCGACCATGCCGGACGGGCAGGGGCAGGCGGCGACCTTCGACCTGGGGTCGGCGAGCCGCGTCGAGGTGCTGCGCGGGCCGTTTTCCAGCCTCTACGGCAATGCCTCGGGCGGGGTGATCAATGTGATCACCGAGGACGCGCCGGAAGTGCCTACGCTGGAGGCCGGTTTCTACGCCGGCAGTTACGACACCTCCCGCGGCGCGCTTAAGTTCGGCTGGCGGCGTGGGAACGTGGGATATCTCGCCAATGTCTCGCACTTCGAGTCCGACGGTTACCGCGATCACAGCGCGGTGCGGCGCGACCAATTGAATACCACGGTAAAGCTTTCGCTGGGCGAGGACACCGGACTGACGCTCGTCGGGATGGCGCTGCATCAGCCGGACACGCAGGACCCACTCGGTCTCACTGCGGCACAGGTGGCGCAGAATCCGCGCCAGGCGACCGCGGTGGCGTTCACGTTCAACACCCGTAAATCCATCGTTCACGACCAGGTCGGCGTGACGCTCGACCATGCCCTGTCCGGCGCCACGCGGCTGCAGGCGAGCGCCTGGGGCGGCACACGCGACGTCGAGCAGTACCTGTCGATTCCGCTGTTCGTGCAGAACGCCCCGACGCACTCGGGCGGCGTGGTGGACCTCGATCGCGGCTTCGGCGGCGCTGCGCTGCGCCTGTTCGACGACGGCACGCTCGGCGGGCGGCCGCTGCGGCTCTCGCTCGGGCTGGAATACGAGCGCATGGCCGAGCGGCGCCGCGGCTACATCAATAACAACGGCACGGCGGGGGCGCTGAAGCGGGACGAGGACAACACGGTGCAAAGCACGGGCGTCTACGCGCAGGCGGAGTGGAAGTTCGCCAGCCGGTGGTCGGCGCATGCCGGCGTGCGCGCGAGCCGGGTCGAGTTCGAATCCACCGATCACTATATCGCCGCGGGCAATGCGGACGACAGCGGCGCGAAGGACTATACGGCGACGACGCCGGTGGCGGGCGTGGTGTTCCGCATCGACCCGCGCAGCAGCCTGTACGCGAACTACGGTCGCGGCTTCGAGACGCCGACCTTCGTGGAGCTCGCGTATCGCAACGGCGGCACCGGCCTGAATTTCGACCTCCAACCCTCGCCCAGCCGCCACGTCGAGGCCGGCGTGAAGGCCGTGCGGCCGGGCCTGGCACGGGTCAACGCCGCGGTGTTCGATGTCAGAACACGCGACGAGATCGTCACCGACCAGTCCAGCGGCGGGCGCACCACGTTCAGGAACGCAGGGCGCACGCAGCGCCGCGGGCTGGAGTTGGGCGCGGAATCCCTGTTTGCCGGCCCGATTGAAGCGCGGGCGGCCTATACGCTGCTGCAAGCCGAATTCAGTGAGGAATTCGGGACGGCGGCGGCGGGCAAGCGGCTCCCCGGCGTCCCTGAAACTCAGTTCTATGGGGAAATCGCCTGGCGGCACGCAGCGAGCGGCGTGCGCGCCGCCCTCGAGGTTCTGCATCGCGCCAAGGTCCCGGTGAACGATGTAAACACTGAGCTCGCCGGCGCCTTTACCGTGGCCAATGCAGTGATCGGCTGGCAGCAGCAGGGCGCGCGCTGGCGGCTGAACGAGTTCCTGCGCGTCGACAACGTCGGCGACAAGACCTACATTGGCTCGGTGATCGTGAACGACGGCAACTTGCGGTTCTACGAGCCTGCGCCGCAGCGCAACATTATGCTCGGCGTCCAGGCGAGCCTGATGTTCTAAAAGGGCGGAAAAAAAAATAGTATTCGCGTCCCGCACCGAGGAGACGATAACCATGAACAGGGCCCTGCTCGCCACCCGCGTTGCTCGCCGCTACGGCGGTCTACGCGCAACCAAAACCGCCTCCCGCCTGGCACCAAGGCAAGCCCCCGGCGCAGGCGGAGTCCAAGCTCGCGCCACTCCCCGGTCGCAATACCGAAACGCCGGCGTCCGAGATCCCCATCGGCAAGATCAAGCTTCCCAAGGGCTTCACGGTCGAAATCTGGGCCAGCGGCTTTCCGGGCGGGCGCGCCATGGCGCGCGGCGACTCCGGCAAGATCTACATGGGCACGCGCGGCATGGGCCGCGTCTACGAGGTGACGGACGAAGGCAGCCGGCGCACCGTGCGCGTGGTGGTGGACAAGCTCACGCAGCCCTCGGGTGTCGCCATGCACGGCGGCTCGCTATACGTGATGGCGATCGACAAGGTGCTGCGCTTTGACGGCATCGAGAAGAATCCCGGCGTGCAGCCCGTGGACCTCACCGACAAATTCAATCTGCCGCCCGAGCAGCACCACAACTGGAAGTACATCGCCTTCGGGCCCGACGGCAAGCTCTACGTGCCGTTCGGCGCTCCGTGCAATATCTGCGAGCCCTCGGGCGAATACGCGCAGATCCGCCGCTACAACGCGGACGGCTCCGGCATGGAGGTGATCGCGCGCGGGGTGCGCAATACGCAGGGCTTCACTTGGCATCCGAAGACGGGCGAGCTCTGGTTCACCGACCATGGCCGCGACTGGATGGGCGACAAGGGTCCGGAGGACGAGCTGAACCGCATGTCGAAGGTGGGCCTCAATTTCGGCTACCCGTACTGCCATGCCAAGGGCGTGCTCGACGTCGATTTCAAGAAGGCCGGCGGCTGCAAGGGCGTGACCCTGCCCGTGACCACCATGGGGCCGCACGCCGCGGCGATGGGCGTGATCTTCTACACCGGCAGCATGTTCCCGAAGGCGTACCAGAACACGATGTTTGTCGCGCGCAAAGGTTCCTGGAACCGCACCGTCAAGTTCGGTTTCGACGTCGCCAACGTGCGCGCGGGTGCGGACGGCAAGGGCGCCAAGGTGAAGCCATTCATGACCGGCTTCCTGGAAGACCCGAAGACGGCCAAGTTCTGGGGGCGACCGGCGTACCTCCTGCAAATGCCGGACGGTTCGATGCTGGTTTCGGATGAACAGATGGGCGCGATCTACCGCGTCAGCTACAAGAAGTAGTGCGATTGCACCGCGCAGGGCGGTGGGCCTGGCTCACCGCCCTTTTTATCGCCCCGGTGCTGGCCCAGCCGCTGCCCGGGCGCCTGCAGCTTTGCGACGCCTGCCATGGCCCGGGCGGCAACTCGCAGATCGCGGGCACGCCTTCGCTCGCCGCGCAGCCGGTGATCTTCCTCGAGAACCAGCTGGTGCTGCTGCGCGAGGGCATGCGCGAAGTGCCGCAGATGGCGGCCGCGGTGCAGGGGCTGAAGGACGCGGAGATCCGCGCCATCGCGCGCCACTACGCATCGCAAAGGCCCGCGCCGCCTCGCGGCAGCCCGGACGCGGCACTGATGAAGCGGGGCGCCGCGCTGGCGGGGAAACTGCATTGCGGTTCCTGCCATGAAGCGGATTTCCGCGGCCGCGAGCAGATGCCGCGGCTCGCCACACAGCGCGAGGAGTATCTGGTCGCGGCAATGAACAGCTACCGCGACTACACCCGAAAGGGCGGCGACACCATGATGGCCGCGGCGCTGTACAGCGTCTCGGACGCCGACGTGAAGGCGCTAGCGCACTATCTCGTGCACACCCGCTAGGCGGCCTTCGCTTTTGCCGGTCCGGCCTTGGAGATCAGCTCGCGCAGCACGTAAGGCAGGATGCCGCCGTGCTTGTAGTAATCGACCTCGATCGCCGTATCGATGCGCGACTTGACCTTCAACTCCCGGCGCGCACCGCCGGCGCCCTGGATCACCAGCGTCAGTTCCTGCTGCGGGCGGATGTCCTCCAGCCCCAGCACGTCGATTTGCTCGTCGCCCTTCAGTCCGAGGGACTGCACGGAATCCGCACCCAGGAACTGCAGCGGCAGCACCCCCATGCCCACCAGGTTGGAGCGGTGGATGCGCTCGAAGCTGCGCACGATCACCGCTTTCACGCCGAGCAGCTGCGTGCCCTTCGCCGCCCAGTCGCGCGACGAGCCGGTGCCGTACTCCTCGCCTCCGAACACCACGGTCGGCGTGCGATCGCCGAGGTAGCGCATGGCGGCGTCGTAGATCGGCATTTCCCTGCCCTGGTACAGGGTCAGGCCGCCTTCCTTGCCGCCGAGCATCAGGTTCTTGATGCGCACATTGGCAAACGTCCCACGCATCATCACTTCGTGGTTGCCGCGGCGCGCGCCGTAGGAATTGAAATCGGCCACCGCGATGTCGTGCTCCTGCAGGTAGATGCCGGCGGAGGAGGTGGGCTTGATTGCGCCCGCGGGGGAAATGTGGTCGGTGGTCACCGAGTCGCCGAACATGCCGAGGATGCGCGCGCCGGTGACGTTGCCGGTGCTCCCGGGTTGCATGGAGAAATCCTGGAAGAAGGGCGGCTCGGCGATGTAGCTGGACTTGGGCCAGCTGTAGACCTGGCCGGAAGGCGCGGAAATCTTCTTCCACATCGGGTTGGCCTCGGCCAGGTTGCTGTACAGGCGCCGGAAGGTCGGCGCGTCCATCGCCAACTTCATCAGCGCCTTGATTTCGTCCGCGCCCGGCCAGATGTGCCCGATGTACACGTCCTGACCGTCCCTGGACTTGCCGAGCGGCTCGGTACGCAGGTCCTTCAGCATGCTGCCGGCGATGGCGTAGGCCACCACCAGCGGTGGGCTGGCAAGGAAGTTTGCGCGGATGTTGGCGTGGATGCGCGCTTCGAAGTTGCGGTTGCCCGAGAGCACCGCGGCGCACACCAGATCGTTCTTGACGATCGTCTCTTCGATCGGCTGCGCGAGCGGCCCGGAATTGCCGATGCAGGTGGTGCAGCCGTAGCCCGCGAGGTAAAAGCCGAGCTTTTCGAGGTACGGCAGCAGGCCCGCCTTGGTCAGGTATTCCGTGACCACGCGCGATCCCGGGGCGAGGGAGGTCTTGATATGCGGCTTGACCGTCAGGCCCAGCTCGACCGCCTTCTTGGCGAGCAGGCCCGCGGCAAGCAGCACGCCGGGATTGGAGGTGTTGGTGCAGGAGGTGATGGCGGCGATCAGCACGTCGCCATTGCGGATCTCGGTGCCATCATAGGCTTTGTGCGCGCGCGCGAGGTCTTCGGGCTTCCTGCCGAAGCCGCTCTCCGCCACGGGTTTCGAGAACAGCGACGTGAAGGTCGCCTTGACACGGTCCAGGTTGATGCGGTCCTGCGGCCGTTTCGGGCCGGCGAGCGACGGCATGACGCTCGACAGGTCGAGCTCCAGCGTCTCGCTGTAATCGATGTCGCCCGCCCTGGGCACGCCGAACATGCCCTGCGCCTTGAAATAGGCGGCGAAGGCTTCGATCTCGGCATCGGTGCGCCCGGTGCCCCTGAAATAGTCGAGCGTCTTTTCGTCCACGGGAAACAGGCCCATGGTGGCGCCGTACTCGGGCGCCATGTTGCCGATGGTGGCGCGGTCGGTGACGCCGAGCGACGCGGTGCCTTCGCCGAAGAATTCGACGAACTTGCCCACGACTTTGGCCTTGCGCAGCATTTCGGTGACGGTGAGCACCAGGTCGGTGGCGGTGCAGGCGGGATGCAGCCTGCCTTTCAGGTTCACGCCAACCACGTCGGGGGTGAGGATGTACACCGGCTGGCCGAGCATGCCGGCCTCCGCCTCGATGCCGCCCACGCCCCAGCCCACCACGCCGATGCCGTTGATCATGGTGGTGTGGCTGTCGGTGCCCACCAGGGTGTCCGGGTAAACCACGCCGTCCGGCGACTGGTGCACGCCGCGTGCCAGGTATTCGAGGTTCACCTGGTGCACGATGCCGATGCCCGGAGGGACCACCTTGAAGGTGTCGAAGGCCTGCATGCCCCATTTCATGAACTGATAGCGCTCCTGGTTGCGCCTGAACTCGAGCTTCATGTTCAGGTCGAGCGCGCTCTTGTTGCCGTAGTGGTCGATCTGCACCGAGTGGTCCACCACCAGGTCCACCGGCACCAGCGGCTCGATCAGCTTGGGATTCTTGCCCATCTTCTGCGCCACGCCGCGCATCGCCGCCAGGTCGCACAGCAGCGGCACGCCGGTGAAATCCTGCAGCACGATGCGCGCCAGCACGAAGGGGATTTCCTCGGTGCGCGCCGCGTTGGGTTGCCAGGCCGCGAGCTGGCGCACATGCGCTTCGGTGACTTTCTTGCCGTCGCAATTGCGCAGCACGGATTCGAGCACGATGCGGATCGAAAGCGGAAGCCTGGCAAGGTTCACGCCCAGC
Source organism: Pseudomonadota bacterium (assembly GCA_027624175.1). Lineage (GTDB taxonomy): Bacteria > Pseudomonadota > Gammaproteobacteria > Burkholderiales > SG8-39 > JAABQT01. The sequence continues at coordinate 19,926 of JAQBXT010000020.1, forward strand.
GCCTTGCCCAGCCGCGGCAGGGAGTAGAACTTTCCTCCCTTCAGGGGCTGGAGCGTGTTGTGCAGGTTGTGCATGATCACTTTCCCTCTTTGAGTCGGATCTGTACGTCGTACACCAGGCCCCGGTCGTCCTGGCAGGAACCGCCGCCGCTGTTGCTGTGCACGCCGCGGAAGTCGCAGCGCAGGCCGGCGCCGTCGACCGAGCGCAGCAGTGCCTTGGCCTCGGTGCCCGCCCGCTGGTCGATCACCACCGAAGTGCCGATGCCCGAGCGGTGGCTGCCGATCATGCCGCCGATAACCACCCCTGCCGCGGGCGGGGGTTCCGCGACCACCCAGTCGCCGCGGTAGGTTCGCTCGCCGATGGTGATCGTGACCTGCGTGTCCGCACCGGGCCGCGCCACGGCCTCGCCGTAGTGGAGCTGGCCGCTGTCGCGCGGCATGAGCGTGAGCGAGTAGCTCGTCGTACAGCCGGCGAGGGCGGCAGCGAGAACGGCAAAGAGCAGGCGCCGCACTAGACCACCATCATGTCGACGAATTCGCTCACCGGCGTTGTCTCGAGCCGGCGCGCGTCCAGGCACAGCTCGAGGATCGACTGGCGCTGCCGTTCGGGAAAGCGGCGCGCGAGATTGGTCCTGAACTTCTCCACCAGCACCGGCATGCCTTCCTTGCGCCGGCGCTTGTGGCCGATCGGGTACTCGCAGACCACTTCCTTCAGCTTCGAGCCGTCCTTGAACTCCACGCTGAGCGCGTTGGCGATAGAGCGCTTCTTCGGGTCGTGGTAGTCGCGGGTGTAGCGCTTGTCCTCGCGGCACACGATCTTCGCACGCAGGCGGTCGATGCGCGGATCCTTCGCCACCGCGTCCTCGTAGTCGGCGGCGGTGAGGCGGCCGAACAGCAGCGGCACCGCGACCATGTACTGGATGCAGTGGTCGCGGTCGGCGGGATTGTCGAGCGGCCCTTTCTTGTCGATGATGCGCATGGCCGCTTCGTGGGTGCGGATGGTGATCTTCCTGATGTCCTCGATGCGGCGCCCGACCAGCGGGTGCAATTGCATCGCGCATTCGACCGCGGTCTGGGAATGGAACTCGGCGGGGAAGGAGATCTTGAACAGCACGTTTTCCATCACGTAGCTGCCGAAGGGCCGCTGGAACCTGAACGGCCTGCCCTTGAACAGCACGTCGTAGAAGCCCCAGGTTTTCGCCGTCAGCACCGACGGATAACCCATTTCCCCGGTCTTGGAAATCAGCGCCAGGCGCACCGCGCGCGCGGTGGCGTCGCCCGCCGCCCAGCTCTTTCTCGAGCCGGTGTTGGGCGCATGGCGGTAGGTGCGCAGCGCCTGGCCGTCGACCCAGGCCTGCGAGACCGCGTTCATCACCTGGTCGTCACTGCACCCGAGCATGTGGGCAACGACCGCGGTGGAGGCGACTTTCACCAGCACCACGTGGTCGAGCCCGACGCGGTTGAAGGAATTCTCCAGCGCAAGCACGCCCTGGATCTCGTGCGCCTTGATCATCGCCGTGAGCACGTCCTTCACCGTCAGCGGCTGACCGTGGCGCGAAAGCCAATCCGCGGTGGCGAGGATGCCGCCGAGGTTGTCGGAGGGGTGTCCCCATTCGGCGGCGAGCCAGGTGTCGTTGAAATCCAGCCAGCGGATCATGGCGCCGATATTGAACGCGGCCTGCACCGGGTCGAGCTGATAGCGGGTGCCGGGCACCTTCGCGCCGCGCGGCGTCACCGTTTCCGGGTCGACAGGGCCGAGTAATTTGGTGCAGGCGGGGTACTCGAGCGCTTCGAAGCCGCAGCCGAGCGTGTCCATCAGGCAGTAGCGCGCGGTGTCGTAGGCCTGCGCGCTCTTGATCGTGGCCTTGGTCGCGTAGTCGGCGATCAGCTTGAGGACGCGGTCGGGCTTCGGACGGACGTTGGAGGTGTGCGCGGACATCACTCTTTCTCGGACAGCGGCTCGAACGTGTACTCGGCGCCGCCGGAGCGTGGCGCGTGGCGCGCGGGCGGCGGGGCGACCCGGGCGGGGTCCTTGTCCCACCAGGCGGCGCGGCCCGTCTTCTGCGACTCGATTTCCTCCGGGTGCGCCGCAAGGTACTCGCGTATGAACCGGGTCAGCTCGGATTCGTACGGTTTCACTTGCGCTCCTTGAGCGGCACCCAGTCGAGGTTCTCGGGCCCCGTGTAGTTGGCGCTGGGGCGGATGATCTTGCCGTCGATGCGCTGCTCGATGATGTGCGCCGACCAGCCGCTGGTGCGCGAGATCACGAACAGCGGGGTGAAGTGCAGGGTCGGCACGCCCATCCGGCTGTAGGACACCGCGCTGAACCAGTCGAGGTTGGCGAACATCTTCTTCTCGGCCGCCATCACCGATTCGATGCGGTCGGCGATCTGAAATTGCTTCATGTCCTTCGCATCCTGCGACAGGCGCTCGGCGACCGCCTTGATCACCTTGTTGCGTGGATCGGCAATCGTGTACACCGGGTGGCCGAAGCCGATCACGACCTCCTTGGCGGCCACGCGCCGTCGGATGTCGGCTTCGGCCTCGTCGCCAGTCCGGTAGCGCTTCTGGATCTCGTCGGAGACTTCGTTGGCGCCGCCGTGCTTGGGCCCGCGCAGCGCGCCGATGCCGCCGGTGATGGCGGAATACAGGTCCGATCCGGTGCCCGCGATCACGCGGCAGGTGAAGGTGCTGGCGTTGAACTCGTGCTCGGCGTACAGGACGAGCGAGGTGTGCATGGCGCGCACCTGCATGGGCGAGGGCGGCTTGCCGTGCAGCAGGTGCAGGTAGTGCCCGCCGATGGAGTCGTCGTCGGTCTCGGTCTCGATGCGCTTGCCGTTGAGCGCGTAGTGGTGCCAGTACAGCAGCATCGAGCCGAAGCTCGCCATCAGCCGGTCGGCGATGGCGCGCGCACCCTCGACGGGATGCGCCTCCGCTTCGGGCTCGAGCGTGCCGAGCACCGAGCAGCCGGTGCGCAGCACGTCCATCGCGTGCGCAGTGCGCGGCAGCTGCTCGAGCGCCGTCTTCAGCGGCGCCGGCAGCCCGCGCTGCTTCTTCAGCTTCGCCTTGTAGGCGGCGAGCTCGCGCGCGTTGGGCAGCTTCTCGTGCACCAGCAGATAGGCCACCTCCTCGAACTCGGCCTCGTCGGCGAAATCGAGGATGTCGTAGCCGCGGTAGTGCAGGTCGTTGCCGGTGCGGCCCACCGTGCACAGCGCGGTGTTGCCGGCGGTCACGCCCGAGAGCGCGACCGATTTCTTGGGCTTAGGGGCGTCGGGCGAAGAGTTCATCGAGTTTCTTCTCGTAAGCGTGGTAGTCGAGGTAGTCGTAGAGTTCGTCGCGCGTCTGCATGCTGCCGAGCACATCCTTCTGCGTACCCTGGCGGCGCAGCGTCTCGTACACGGCGAGCGCAGCCTTGTTCATGGCGCGGAACGCGGACAGCGGATACAGCGCGATGGCCACGCCGGCCGAGCGCAGCTCGTCGAGCGTGAACAGCGGGGTGTTGCCGAATTCGGTGATGTTGGCCAGCACCGGAACCTTGACCGCATCGACGAACTTGCGGTACTGCGCGAGCTCGGTGACCGCCTCCGGAAAGATCATGTCGGCGCCGGCTTCAGCGTACCTCACGGCGCGCGCGAGCGCTGCGTCCAGGCCCTCGCCGGCCAGCCCGTCGGTGCGCGCCATGACCACGAACGCCGCATCGGTGCGCGCGTCCACGGCGGACTTGATGCGGTCGCACATCTCCCCGGCGGACACCAACTCCTTGCCCGGACGGTGGCCGCAGCGTTTGGCGCCGACCTGGTCCTCGATGTGGGTGGCGGCGGCGCCGGCCTTGATCAGCGACCTGACGGTGCGTCCGACGTTGAAGGCGCTGGCGCCGAATCCGGTATCCGCGTCGACCAGCAGGGGCAGGTCGCAGACGTCGGTGATGCGCCGCACGTCGATGAGCACGTCGTCGAGATTCGAGATGCCGAGGTCCGGCATGCCGAGCGAGCCGGCGGCTACGCCGCCGCCGGAGAGGTAAAGTGCCCGGTAGCCGGTGCGCTTTGCCAGCAGCGCGTGGTAGGCGCAGATCGCGCCGATGACCTGGAGCGGCTGCTCCTCCTTGAGTGCCTGCCTGAGCTTGGCTCCGGGTGTCATGCGCCGAGCAACTGCTTCACGCCCTCGCGTTCCTCGTGCAGTTCCTTCAGCGTCGCGTCCATGCGCTTGCGGCTGAAGTCCGAGACCTCGATGCCCTTGACGATCTGGTATTGGCCGCCCTTGCAGGTCACCGGGTAGCCGTAAAGCACGCCTTCGGCAATGCCGTAGCTGCCGTCGGCGGGAATGCCCATGCTGACCCAGCTGCCCGCGGGCGTGCCCAGCACCCAGTCGCGCACGTGGTCGATGGCGGCATTCGCCGCGCTGGCGGCGGAAGAAAGGCCCCGCGCTTCGATAATGGCTGCGCCGCGCTTTTGCACCGTGGGAATGAAGTGCCCTTCAAGCCAGGATTGATCGTTGATCATCGGCCACACCTTCTTGCCCTCGCACTCGGCCTGGAACAGGTCCGGATACTGGGTGGCGGAATGGTTGCCCCACACCGTGACCTTGCTCACCGCCGCATTCGGCTTGCCGATCTTCTGTGCGATCTGGGAGGTGGCGCGGTTATGGTCCAGGCGCATCATCGCGGTGAACTGCGCCGGCTTCAGGCTCTTGGCGTTCTTCATCGCAATCAGGCAATTGGTATTCGCCGGGTTGCCCACCACCAGCACTTTCACGTCGCGCCTGGCCACTTTGTCCAGCGCCTGGCCCTGGGGTGCGAAGATCTTGCCGTTCGCCTCCAGCAGGTCCTTGCGCTCCATGCCGGGGCCGCGCGGGCGTGCGCCCACCAGCAAGGCCACGTCGACATCCTTGAACGCGGCCATCGGGTCCGAGGCGGGGAGCATGCCGTGCAACAGCGGAAAGGCGCAGTCGTCAAGTTCCATCATCACGCCCTTCAGCGCCTTCTGCGCCTTCTCGTCCGGAATTTCCAGCAGTTGCAGAATTATCGGCTGGTCCTTGCCGAGCATGTCGCCGGCGGCGATGCGGAACAGCAGGCTGTAGCCGATCTGGCCGGCGGCGCCGGTGACAGCGACGCGGACGGGCGCTTTGGACATGGGCGGGGGCTCCGGAAATGATGCAAAGTGGGCTTTCGAATTCTACCGCAGTGCGCAGGGGAAACGCAGTGCACAAAGGGAACTCAATCAATGCGCTACGGCGCTATAATCGTTACCGGTCGCCCTGAGCGCCCTTCCTTCCCATGGCGAACGCAATAACAAGAAAATCAAGGCCGAAGTACCTCAGCCTCCGTGCGCTCCTGTTCGAAATCCGCCTGCCGCTTTCCGGCTGGGTGTCCATCCTGCACCGCATCAGCGGCCTGCTGCTGTTCTTCGCGGTGCTGTGGATTCTGTTCCTGCTCGATCGCAGTCTAGCCTCCGAATCCGGCTTCGAGTCGGTGCGCCGCTATGCCGCGCTGCCCCTGGTCAAGGGTGCGCTGCTGGTGCTGATCTGGGCGTATTGCCATCATTTCTGCGCCGGCATCCGCTTCCTGTTCCTCGATCTGGACAAAGGCGTGGACAAAGCGACGGCGCGCCTTACCAGCGTCGCGGTACTTGCGGTGAGCGTCGGCCTCACCGCCTGGCTGGGGGCGAAGCTTTGGTAGAGCGCGTCGTCACCGGGGCGCACTACGGCCTGCGCGACTGGCTTGCGCAGCGCATCACTGCCGCCATCATGGCGGTATACACGGTGATCCTGGTGGTGGTGCTGGTCGGCGGGGTGCCGATCACCTATCCGGTTTGGAAGGACCTGTTCACGCAGGGCTGGATGCGCGTCGCCACGTTGCTGTTTGCCGCCAGCCTTGCCTGGCACGCCTGGGTCGGCATGCGCGACATCCTGATGGACTACGTGAAGCCCACGGGCCTGCGTCTGAGCCTGGAAGTGGCGGCGCTGGTGGTCATCGCCGCCTACCTCGGCTGGACCGCCCAGATCCTGTGGAGATGAGTTCGTCGCTGCCGGTACGCAGATTCGACGCCATCGTGGTGGGGGCGGGCGGCTCGGGCATGCGCGCGGCGCTGGAACTGGCGCGCGCCAACCTGAAAGTCGCCGTGCTGACCAAGGTGTTCCCCACGCGCTCGCATACCGTGGCGGCGCAAGGTGGCATCGCCGCGCCGCTCGCCAATTCCACCGAGGACAACTGGCACTGGCACATGTACGACACGGTGAAAGGATCGGACTACCTCGGCGACCAGGACGCGATCGAGTACATGTGCCGCCGCGCCAACGAAGTGGTGATCGAGCTCGAGCACATGGGCATGCCTTTCGACCGGCTGGAGAACGGCAAGATCTACCAGCGGCCCTTCGGCGGGCATACCCAGGACTACGGCAGCGCGAAGATGGCGATGCGCGCCTGCGCCGTGGCGGACCGCACCGGCCACGCCATGCTGCACACCTTGTACCAGCAGAACGTGCGCGCCAATACGCAGTTTTTCGTCGAATGGATGGCGCTCGACCTGATCCGCGATCCGCAGGACGGCGCCGTGATCGGCGTCACCGCGCTCGAAATGGAGACCGGCGAGGTCGCCCTCTTCCAGGGCAAGGCGACGCTGTTTGCGACCGGCGGCGCGGGACGCATCTACGCCGCGAGCACCAACGCGTTCGTCAATACCGGGGACGGGCTGGGCATGGCGGCGCGCGCCGGCATTCCGCTGCAGGACATGGAGTTCTACCAGTTCCATCCGACCGGGGTCTACGGCGCCGGCGTGCTGATCACCGAAGGCGTGCGCGGCGAAGGCGGCTACCTGCTGAACAAGGACGGCGAGCGCTTCATGGAGCGCTATGCGCCCAACGCCAAGGACCTTGCCAGCCGCGACGTGGTATCGCGCGCCATGACGACCGAGATCAAGGAGGGGCGCGGCTGCGGCCCTGAGGCTGACCACGTGATGCTGAAGCTTGACCATCTCGGCCCCGAGGTGATCAACCAGCGCCTGCCGGGGATCCGCGAAATCGCCATCAAGTTCGCCAACGCCGACCCGATCCGTGAGCCGATTCCCGTGGTGCCGACCGTGCACTACCAGATGGGTGGCATCCCGGCCAACTATATGGGCCAGGTGGTGGTGCCGGAGGCTGCGAGCCAGGAGGCGATCGTGCAGGCTTTCTACGCCGCGGGCGAATGCTCCTGCGTTTCGGTGCACGGCGCCAACCGCCTGGGCACCAATTCCCTGCTCGACCTGCTGGTGTTTGGCAAGTCCTCCGGCGAGCAGATGATCAAGGACATCCGCGCCTTGCCGCGGCCGCAGCGCAATCTGCCCAAGGGTGCCGGCGACGCGTCGCGCGCGCGCCTGGCGCGGCTGGACTCGGCGAGCGCGGGCGAGCGCGTGGCGGAGGTCGGGGCGGACTTGCGCAAGGCCATGCAGGCCCATTGCGGCGTGTTCCGCTTTCCGGACGAACTGGTGAAGGGCGTGGAGAAGATCAAGGAGATCGCGGCGCGCGCGCAGCGCACGCACATCCAGGACAAGTCGAAGGTGTTCAATACCGCCCGCATCGAGGCGCTGGAGCTCGATAACCTGGTCGAGTCGGCGATGTCCACCGTGGTTTCGGCGCAGGCGCGCAAGGAATCGCGCGGCGCCCAGGCGCGCGCCGACTTCCCCGAGCGCGACGATGCCAACTGGCTCAAGCACACGCTCTGGTACAAGGAGGGCAACCGGCTCGCCTACAAGCCGGTGCACCTGAAACCCCTCACCGTGGAGACCTTCGAGCCGAAGGTGCGCACCTACTGATGAAAATCTCCGTCTACCGCTACGACCCGGACCGGGACGAGCGCCCCTACCTGAAAGACTACGAGGTCAAGCTCGAGCCGACCGATCGCATGCTGCTCGACGCGCTGGTGCGCATCAAGACCCAGGACGACTCGCTCTCCTTCCGGCGCTCCTGCCGCGAAGGGGTGTGCGGCTCCGACGCCATGAACATCAACGGCAAGAACGGCCTGGCCTGCGTCACCAAGATCGTGGACCTGCCGGCGCACGTCACGTTGCGGCCGCTGCCGGGCCTGCCGGTGATCCGCGACCTGATCGTGGACATGACGCAGTTCTTCAAGCAATACCACTCGATCAAGCCCTACGTCATCAACCATGATGCGCCGCCGGAGCGCGAGCGCCTGCAATCGCCCGCGGAGCGCGACCAGCTCAATGGCCTGTACGAGTGCATCCTGTGCGCCTGCTGCTCGACCGCCTGCCCGTCGTTCTGGTGGAATCCGGACAAGTTCGTGGGGCCCGCGGGCTTGCTGCAGGCTTACCGCTTCATCGCCGACTCGCGCGATCAGGCCACCGCGGAGCGCCTCGACGATCTCGAGGATCCGTACCGCCTGTTCCGCTGCCACAGCATCATGAACTGCGTGGACGCCTGCCCGAAGAATCTCAACCCGACCCGGGCGATCGGCAAGATCAAGGAAATCATGGTGAAGCGAGCCGTGTAATGGACCGCGTGGCGCGCGACAGGCTGAAGTGGAAATGCCGGCGCGGGCTGCTCGAGCTCGACCTGGTGCTGGAACGCTACCTGGGCGACAACCCGGAGGATGCGGAGCTGTCGGCGCTGCTCGACCTGCCGGACAACGATCTTTGGGACATCGTCAGCGGTCGCAGCGAACGCTACGATGCAAGATTCGCGGGCATCGTGGCGCGCCTGCGCGCCAGTTAACGGAGGATCACATGGACAAGAAAGCGACGCTAACGCTGCACGACGGGAAGAAAATCGAGTTCCCGGTGCTCTCCGGCAGCATCGGGCCGGACGTGGTTGACATCCGCACGCTGTACGGCAAGACCGGCGTGTTCACCTACGACCCGGGATTCCTGTCGACCGCCAGCTGCAACTCGACCATCACCTACATCGATGGCGATGCCGGCATCCTGCTGTACCGCGGCTACCCGATCGAGCAGCTGGCGAAGCACTGTGACTTCCTCGAGGTCTGCTACCTGCTGCTCAACGGCGAGCTGCCGAGCGCCAAGCAGAAAGGCGAGTTCGACGACATGGTCACGCGCCACACCATGGTGCACGACCAGCTGAACCGCTTCTTTACCGGGTTCCGCCGCGACGCGCACCCGATGGCGGTGATGGTGGGCGTGGTGGGCGCGCTGTCGGCCTTCTATCACGACTCGCTGGACATCGACGATCCGGAGCACCGCAAGATTTCGGCTTTTCGGCTGATCGCCAAGCTGCCGACCATTACGGCGATGGGCTACAAGTACACCACCGGGCAGCCGTTCATGTATCCGAAGAACGACCTTTCGTACACCGCCAACTTCCTGCGCATGATGTTCGGCACGCCGTGCGAGGAATTCAAGCCGAATGAAGTGCTGGTGCGGGCGCTGGACCGCATCTTCATCCTGCACGCCGACCACGAGCAGAATGCTTCGACCTCGACCGTGCGCCTGGCGGGCTCCTCCGGAGCCAACCCGTTCGCCTGCATCGCGGCGGGCATCGCCTGCCTGTGGGGTCCCGCGCACGGCGGCGCCAATGAAGCCTGCCTGCAGATGCTGGAGGAGATCGGCGACGCCTCGAAGATCGGCGAGTTCATCAGCAAGGTCAAGGACAAGAATTCGGGCGTGCGCCTGATGGGCTTCGGCCACCGCGTGTACAAGAACCACGACCCGCGCGCCAAGCTGATGCGCGAAACCTGCCATGAGGTGCTCAACGAGCTCGGCCTGCACAATGACCGGCTGTTCAAGCTGGCTCTGGCGCTGGAGAAGATCGCCATCGAGGACCAGTATTTCGTCGAGCGCAAGCTGTACCCCAACGTGGACTTCTACTCGGGCATCGTGCAGCGCGCGCTCGGCATCCCGGTATCGATGTTCACTTGCGTCTTCGCCCTTGCGCGCACCGTCGGCTGGATCGCGCAATGGCAGGAGATGATCGCCGACCCCGAGTACAAGATCGGGCGCCCGCGCCAGCTGTACAAGGGCGCGCCGCGGCGCGAGGTGGTGCCGCTGGCCGGGAGGTGACGCGATGATGAAGGAATTCCTCGCCAACTCCTACCTGTTCGGCGGCAACGCGCCGTTTGTCGAGCAGTTGTACGAGAACTGGCTCGAGGATCCCCAATCGGTCGCGGCCCAGTGGCGCGAGTACTTCGAGCGCCTGCAGCAGTTGCCCGCTGCGGACGGGAAAGCGGGGCGCGACGTGGCGCACGCGCCGATCGTGGAGGCCTTCGCACAGCGTGCCAGGCAGGGCACGGCGCGCGCGGGCGCCCCCGGTGCGCTGGACCGCAAGCAGGTGTCGGTGATCCAGCTGGTGGCGGAGTATCGCGTGCGCGGCTGCCTGCTTGCGGATATCGACCCGCTCAGGCGCCAGCAGCGGCCGCACATCGCCGAGCTGGAGCCGGCCTATTACGACCTGACCGACGCCGACATGGACACGGTGTTCAACACCGGCTCGTTCATCGGCCCGGAACAGGCGACGCTGCGCGAGATCATCCAGGCGCTGAAGGCGACCTATTGCGGCACGCTGGCCGTGGAGTACATGTACCTTTCCAGCCGGGTGGAAAAGCGCTGGATCCAGGAGCGCCTGGAGCCGGTGCGCGCCAAGCCGAGCTACTCGCCCGACTACAAGAAGCACATCCTGGAGCGGCTCACTGCTGCCGAGGGCCTGGAGCGCTTCCTGCACACGCGCTACGTGGGCCAGAAGCGCTTTTCGCTCGAAGGCGGGGACACCCTGATCGCGGTGCTCGACAACCTGCTGCAGCGCGCCGGTGAGGCCGGCGTGCAGGAGCTGGTGCTCGGCATGGCGCATCGCGGGCGACTCAACGTGCTGATCAACACCCTGGGCAAGATGCCCAAGGACCTGTTCGGCGAATTCGAGGGCAAGCACGACGACGCGCTGCTCGCCGGCGACGTCAAGTACCACCAGGGCTTTTCCTCGGACATCAACACCCCGGGCGGGCCGATGCACCTGACGCTCGCCTTCAACCCCTCGCACCTCGAGATCGTCAACCCGGTGGTGGAGGGCTCGGTGCGCGCGCGCCAGCACCGGCGCAAGGATCGCCGGGGCGAGCAGGTGCTGCCGGTGCTGATCCATGGCGACGCCGCGGTCGCCGGCCAGGGCGTGGTGATGGAAACCCTGAACCTGTCGCAGACGCGGGGCTACGGCACCGGCGGCACGGTGCATATCGTGGTCAACAACCAGATCGGCTTCACCACCTCGGATCCGCGCGACAGCCGCAGCACGCTTTACTGCACGGACGTGATGAAGATGGTCGAAGCGCCGATCTTCCACGTCAACGCCGACGATCCCGAGGCGGCGGTGATGGCGATCGAGATGGCGCTGGACTACCGCAAGACCTTCAAGAAGGACGTGGTGGTCGATCTGGTGTGCTTCCGCAAGCTCGGCCACAACGAGCAGGACGAGCCGATGGTGACGCAGCCGCTGATGTACAAGATCGTCAACGCGCATCCCGGCACGCGCAAGCTCTACGCCGACAAGCTGCAGGCGCAGGGTGTGCTCGAGGCGGGGGAGGCCGATCAGCTCGTTGCCACCTACCGGCAGGCACTGGAGGGCGGCTTCCACACCAACAAGACCATCCTGTCGAATTTCAAGCCGCCGTTCGCGGTGGATTGGTCGAAGTACAGGAACACGAAGTGGAACGAGAAGGACGACACCCAGCTGCCCCTCGCCGACCTGCAGGCGCTGGCCGTGAAACTCACCACCGTGCCCGCCAACTTCAAACTGCACCCGCGCGTGGAGAAGATCATCGCCGACCGGCGCCTGATGGGGCAGGGCAAGCTCCCGGTGGACTGGGGCATGGCGGAGAACCTCGCCTACGCATCGCTGCTCAAGGACGGCTTTGCCGTGCGCATTTCGGGGCAGGACAGCGGGCGCGGCACCTTCTTTCACCGCCACGCGGTGCTGCACGACCAGAACCGCGAGAAATGGGACGACGGCGGCTACATTCCGCTGCAGCACATCGCGCCCAACCAGGGCGACGTGGTGGTCATCGACTCGGTCCTGTCGGAGGAGGCGGTGCTGGGGTTCGAGTACGGCTACTCGACCTCGGAGCCGAACGAGCTGGTGGTCTGGGAGGCGCAGTTCGGCGATTTCGCCAACAGCGCTCAGGTGGTGATCGACCAGTTCATCGCCTCGGGCGAAGTGAAGTGGGGCCGCATCTGCGGCATGGTGCTGATGCTGCCGCACGGCTACGAGGGGCAGGGCCCCGAGCATTCGTCGGCGCGACTGGAGCGCTTCCTGCAGCTGTGCGCCGACTACAACCTCCAGGTGTGCGTGCCGGCGACGCCGGTGCAGCTGTTCTTCCTGCTGCGCCGGCAGATGATCCGGCCGTACCGCAAGCCGCTGGTGATCTTCATGCCCAAGAGCCTGCTGCGGCACAAGGAGTCGGTGTCGCCGCTGGAGGAATTCGCCGGCAGCAAGTTCAAGGCGGTGAACGCGGAATGGAACGAAAGCATCGCGCCGGAAAAGGTGCGGCGCATCATCTATTGCAGCGGCAAGGTGTTCTTCGACCTGATCGCCATGCGCAAGGAACTGGCGCGCGACGACGTGGCGATCGTGCGCGTGGCGCAGCTCTATCCTTTCCCGCACGACGACTTCCAGGCCACCATCGATCTGTACGCCAACGCGAACGAAGTGCTGTGGTGCCAGGAAGAGCCGGGCAATCAGGGCGCCTGGCACCGCATCCAGCATTACCTGCTGCGCCACATGCGCCAGGAGCAGGTGCTGGCGTTCGCCATGCGCAAGTCCTCGGCCTCGCCCGCGGTGGGCTACATGTCCCTGCACGTGGAGCAGCAGAAAGAACTGGTGGCGGCGGCCTTCGCGCCGGTGACCGACAACCTGGTGCTGCCGGTGCAGGGCACCGCGAGAAGGGGTGGTTCGGATGTTGATTGAAGTGAAAGTGCCGCAGCTCTCCGAGTCGGTTTCGGAGGCGACCCTGCTTGCCTGGCACAAGAAGCAGGGCGAGACCGTGAAGCGCGACGAGACCCTGATCGACATCGAGACCGACAAGGTGGTGCTCGAGCTGCCCAGCCCCGCCGATGGCGTGCTGGTAAGCATCCTGAAGGGCGACAAGGGCACGGTGGTGGCGGGCGAAGTGATCGCGAAGATCGACACGGAAGGTCGCCCTTCTACGATCGCGCCTTCCGCCGCTCCTGCGGAAGGCGCGAAACCGGCCTCTGCGCCCGCAGTAATGCCGGCAGCAAGAAAAGCCGCCGCGGAAAAGGGCATTGATCCCGCCACCATCCAGGGCACCGGTCGCGACGGCCGCGTGACCAAGAGCGATGTCCTGCAGGCGGCGCAGCCCGCGCCCGCGGCGAAGGCCCCGCTGCAGCAGCCCCCGCCGCCGGCCGGTGTGGGGCAGTTGCAGTCCGGGCGCACCGAGCAGCGCGCGCCGATGTCGCGCCTGCGCGCGCGCATCGCCGAACGCCTGGTGCAATCCCAGGCCAGCGCCGCGATCCTCACCACCTTCAACGAAGTCAACATGCAGCCGGTGATGGACCTGCGCAAGAAGTACGCCGAGCGCTTCGAAAAGGAGCACGGCGTGCGCCTGGGCTTCATGTCCTTCTTCATCAAGGCGGTAGTGCACGCGCTGAAGAAGTACCCGGTGGTGAACGCCTCGGTGGACGGCAACGACATCGTCTACCACGGCTATTACGACATCGGCGTCGCAGTAGGCAGCCCGCGCGGCCTGGTGGTGCCGATCATCCGCGACGCCGACCAGCTCGGCTTCGCCGGCATCGAGAAGAAGATCGCCGAATTCGGCCAGAAGGCGCAGGACGGCAAGCTCGCGCTGGAGGACCTGACCGGCGGCACCTTCTCGATTTCCAACGGCGGCGTATTCGGCTCCATGCTCTCGACGCCGATCATCAACCCGCCGCAGTCTGCAATCCTCGGCGTGCACGCCACCAAGGAGCGCGCGGTGGTCGAGAACGGCCAGGTGGTGGTGCGGCCGATGAACTACCTCGCGCTGTCCTACGACCATCGCATCATCGACGGCAGGGAAGCGGTGCTGTCGCTGGTGGCGATGAAGGAGGCGCTGGAGGATCCAGCGCGCCTCGCGCTCGAGATCTGACGCGGGTGGCCCACGCGTTCGACGTGGTGGTGATCGGCGGCGGTCCCGGCGGCTACATCGCCGCGATCCGCGCCGCGCAGCTCGGCCTCAAGGCCGCCTGCGTGGACGAATGGCGCGGCGCGGACGGCAAGCCCGCGCTGGGCGGCACCTGCACCAACATCGGCTGCATCCCCTCCAAGGCGCTGCTGCAATCCTCGGAAAACTACGAGCAGGCCGGGCACGGCTTTGCCGAGCACGGCGTGAAGGTGAAAGGCCTGGAGCTCGACCTCGCGCAGATGCTCAAGCGCAAGGACAAGGTGGTGAAGCAGAACAACGACGGCATCGTTTACCTTTTCAAGAAGAACAAGGTCGCTTTCTTCCACGGCCGCGGCAGCCTGGCGGCCTCGGGCGGCGGCGGCCACTACATCGCCGTAGGGAAGAAACTCTTAACGCGAAGCACGTGATCGTGGCGACGGGCTCGAACCCACGCACGCTGCCCGGGGCGGGGTTCGATGAGAAGATGATCCTCAGCAACGCGGGTGCGCTCGCCCTGACCGAGGTCCCGACGCGCCTCGGCATAATCGGTGCGGGCGTGATCGGCCTGGAGTTGGGCAGCGTCTGGCGCCGCCTGGGTTCGCAGGTCACGATCCTCGAGGCCCTGCCGACGTTCCTCGGCGCGGCCGACGAACAGATCGCGAAGGAGGCAGCAAAGATCTTCGCCAAACAGGGGCTCGACATCCAGCTCGGGGTGACAATTACGACGATTTCAGAGTCAAATAAAAGCGTTACTGTTCAATATGATGGAAACGATACTTCATCCAGAACATTGGAGTTCGACAAGCTCATCGTTTCCATCGGCCGTGTGCCGAATACCGAAGGCCTGAACGCTGCCGCGGCGGGCCTCAAGCTCGATGACAAGGGCTTCATCGTGGTGGACGAGGACTGCCGCGCCAGCCTGGAGAACGTCTGGGCGATCGGAGACGCGGTGCGCGGCCCGATGCTCGCGCACAAGGCGGAGGAGGAAGGCGTGGTGGTCGCCGAGCGCATCGCCGGCCAGACGCCGCACGTGGACTTCAACACCGTGCCCTGGGTGATCTACACGGCACCCGAGATCGCCTGGGTCGGCAGGACCGAGCAGCAGCTCAGGGCCGAAGGCTTCGAGTACCGCGCGGGCAGTTTTCCTTTCTCGGCCAACGCGCGCGCTCGCGCGCTCGGCAGTACCGCGGGCCTGGTGAAGGTTCTGGCCGACGCGAAGACCGACCTGATCCTCGGCGTGCACATCATGGGCCCGTTCGCCGGCGAGCTGATCGCCGAGGCGGTGGTGGCGATGGAGTTTGGTGGCTCAAGCGAGGACATCGGCATGATCTGCCATGCCCATCCCTCGCTGTCCGAGGCGATCAAGGACGCCGCCCTGGCGGTCGACAAGCGCGCGCTGAACATCTGAGGCGTGCAGTTCGTCGACGGGGTGCGCGCGATTCTCGTGCACCTGGCCCGCGCATGCGAGCCTGCCGCTCACGTATCACAGCGTCCCCGACATCGCCTGAAGCCGCGCTCAGGGCCGAGCGTGCTCGGCCCTG